>CAKRHL010000001.1 GCA_934338765.1 uncultured Lachnospiraceae bacterium
ACAGAAATGAGGATGAGCAATGAGTACATGGAGAGACAACTTACGGACAATCGAGCCATATGTGCCGGGAGAGCAGCCAAATCTTCCGGATATGGTCAAACTGAATACCAACGAGAACCCATATCCCCCATCACCAAAGGTGGTAGAGACATTAAAGAGTTTCGACTGTGACAGTCTCCGTCTTTATCCCGATCCCAATTCACAGGTACTGGTGGATGCGCTGGCGAAGCGTTACGGACTGCAGAGTGATCAGATTTTTTTGGGGGTTGGCTCCGATGATGTCCTTGCCATTGCTTTTATGACGTTTTTCAATTCGGATAAGCCGATCCTGTTTCCGGATATTACCTATTCCTTCTATGATGTCTGGGCGGAGCTGTTCCGGATACCGTATGAGAGACCGGCTCTGAACGATCGTTTTGATCTGATCCCTGAGGATTATTACAAAGAAAACGGCGGTGTTGTGATCGCCAATCCAAATGCACCGACAGGTGTGCTGCAGAGTATGGATTTCCTGCGGGATGTGATCGAGCATAACCGGGATGTGGTTGTGATCATTGACGAGGCGTATGCGGACTTTAGCGGAAGCTCTGCATTGGAGCTTACCAAAGAGTATGACAATGTGCTGATCGTACAGACGTATTCCAAATCCCGTTCACTGGCTGGCATGCGTATCGGATATGCCATGGGTAATCCGGAGCTGATCCGTGCCATGAATGACGTACGTTATTCCTACAACAGCTACCCGATGACCAGACTTTCCGTGGCACTGGGCAAGGCAGCGCTGGAGGATGAGACATATTTCCGGGAGACCGTGGCAAAGGTGGTTGAGACAAGAGAGTGGACCAAAAAGGAACTGAAGCGGCTGGGCTTTTCATTCCGGGACTCTCAGACCAATTTTATCTTTGCAGCCCACGAGAGCGTACCGGCACAGACCATCTTTGATGCGCTCCGGGAGAAGCATATATTTGTGCGGCATTTTGGACAGAAGCGGATCGAGAACTATCTGAGAATCTCCATTGGCACACAGGCAGAGATGGAACGCTTTATCCGGGAGACAGAACAGATCCTGGCACAGAACAGATAATGAAATGAGGAAGGATAATAGTTTTAAGCAAAAACAGACCCGCACAGATTTCGTGCGGGTGCAGCAATGGAATATTTAAGAGATCGTAATGACGGCAGAGGCATGAAAGACAGTTTCCTCGTGGGAGAACATGCTTGTGCCGTCATACTTTTTGCAGATCTGCCGTACACTTAGAAGACCATAGCCGGTATGGTCTTTTTTGGTGGAAAGATAAGTGTCCCGTACTTCCTCTACCACACCGTCAAAACTGTTGTCTACGGTGATGACAAACTGGTTGCCCTGAACCCGCATATGGACATGGATGTATTTGTGGCCGGAAATGGCGTGGCGGGCTCCATTTAAAGCATTTTCCAACAGATTTCCCAGCAGGGAGGAAAGATCCGTGTCGGAGATGGACAGCTCCGGAAGTACAGGAATGGCGGTTACAAATTCAATGGATTCCTCCCGGCAGATTCTGTGGTAGTGATGCAGGAGAATATTGATGATCATATGATTGGAGTATTGAGGAATGGCAAGCGTATCCAGATGTTTTAAATGATCTGCAAGATATTCTGTCAGTTTATTGTAATTTTGTTCCGCCGCAAACCCCTGGATTACAATAAGATGCTGGCGGAAATCGTGTCGGAGACGGCGGTTTTCTTCTGTTTTTTCGATAATATTTTTGTAATATTCGTTCTGTGCCTCCATCTGTTGTCTGGAGTGCTCCAGCAGACGGTCCGATTCGAAACGTTTCATTTCCAGAGCAAAGATCTGGAAGAAAATATAATAGATCAGAAATGCGCAGAGGATCAGTCCCAGATACAGACAGAGCATGTAGATGCTGTAACGGCCGTTGTCGAACAATGGAACAAATCCCACTAAAAGGATGATAAAAAGAATCAGAGCCAGAAAACAAAGCTGCCGGTATTCCCTCTTGCCGAGAAAGCTGCTTGTGGGTATGAACTTTTTCTTCAACAGGAGTATCAGTGGGGGAAGGCATAACAGGGAGGATACAAGGAAGATTGGAAGGAAGCCATAAGAATAAGGCAGATGATCGGATTTATGTGGATCGGGGATATGAACAAATACTAAATTGCACAGGGATGTCATGACAAAAGCAGCAGTCACAGCAAAAAGAAAGACAAATAATTTCATTTCCGGGATACCAAATGTCAAATGAATATAAAGAAAAAGACATGAGATCAGCAGGAGCATAAACAGAACATTGGAAGTCAGATATTCCCGTTCCGGGGAAACCAGATGAAAAGCATGCATCATTACACAAATGCCGGAGAAAATGCAGGACAGCACAAAAATTCCCAGGATCAGAAGGCGCAGACAGTGGTGATCCGAATATCTGCAGCGTCCCTGAAAAGGATAGATACATAAAAGGGAAAACGGAAACAGCTGGATAAAGCATCCCAAAAATAATCGAATAAATATAATCATAACGAATACTCTCCTCTGGTGATTTCAGATAAATAATGGTGATACTGTTCCTTTAATGCCGCTCGTTTTTTGCGGGACAGGGTAATTTCCAGCCCGCTGTCCATGACAAGATGGTCATAGTAAAAGGCAGTTATATGTGCCATGGATATAATATAGCTCCGGTGTGGCTGCATAAATCGCTGATCTAACTGTTTTGTCAGGGCAGCAAGGGAATCATAGATTGATAATGTTTGATCCGGTGTGTGGATCAGAATACGTTTATTAAAGGATTCTATGTATTGGATTGAAGAGAGAGGAATCGTGATCAGGCCGGAGGCGACGTGAATTGCCAGTACCGGTACTGCGGCTTCACGAATCTGACAGCGGTTCAGTGCAGTAAAAACATCCTCTTTGGTAAAGGGTTTCACAAGATAATGAACTGCATTCATCTGAAAGGCTTCGATGGCAAAATCGCGGCTGGTCGTGATAAAAATAATATAGCGGGGATGATACTTTTTGGGTATCCTTTGCAGCATGTCGATACCTGATAGGGAATCCATATAAATATCCGTAAACAGAATATCTGCATGGGGATTTTTTAAAAATTCCTCTCCGCAAAAGAAATTAGAAAATATAATATTGTTTAAAAGCTCCGGTTTGTTCTGAACAAAAAAATCCTTAATATATCCGGACAGAAGCGGGTGAAGTGCCCGGTCATCATCGCAAATAGTTATTTTCATAAATTTTATCCTTCTCCTGATGTCGTAAATAAGTACAGGTTTCTCCTCTAATACAAGTATAACATAAATGAAAAAGAATAAAATATTAAATCCGCACAAATGCACACTTTTTTTGACCAAGTGCATAATTTAGGGGATAGAATGCAGGTGATTTGGCAAGATATGGATGGTATCATGTTGACAGGAAACCATTGGTTATTACAGTGCTGCCACATAGACATGTGGGGAAAGGAGTCGATTATGGAAAAGAAGAAGGGAATGAATGAGGAGACAAAGGGACAGGAGGCAGAAGAGCTTGCTCTCGATGATCTGGATCAGGTGGCAGGGGGATACAGCCTGCGGGATGCCAAGAAGGAAAAAACAACAGACATCAGTGCCGGAACGATCAGCAAGATCTGATGGGAAATATCCGGTAAAAATCAGGAATAAAGAAAGGCAGGAGATGTATGAAAAAATGGAAGAATTACTGGACACGGGGGGTGTCGTTTCTTCTGGTGGCGGCGATGCTGTCCACGGGAAATGTTTCCGCTGTGGCGGCGGCTGCATCGCAAAAGCAGCAGAAGAATAAAGTAGATGAAGCACAGCTTCGGGAAGCGATCCGGGATGGAAAACAGATGGTAAAGGAATATCCGAATGGTCTGTTTAACTTCCTGGGAACCCAGATGGAGGTGAAGGAAGGCGATGGTGCGCTGGAGATCGCCGTGATCCGTCAGGGGGGCACTGAGGGAAGTGCAAAGGTTAAGTTTAAGGCAATCGACATTACCAGCTCCTATGGGGATGATTACAAAATTTATGTGGGAAAATCCCGTTTTTCTACGCTGAAAAAAGGCAAGGATGCCTTTCCTCTGATCAAGACCGCCATGGAAAAAAAGGTGGATCTGAGCAAAGAGGATGCGACGGAGACAGAGACACAGACAGACGGAGAATCCTTGGTAGAGGATGCCATGGATGCACAGTCTCAGGGGAAGCCTGAGGTGCAGGATGTTTCTGCTGCTGTAAACCCTCTGGATCAGTATCCGGATGCTTCAGCAGACACCGTAGACAAGAAAACGGATACTGTCAAATCGGAAAATGCGAAAGCAGACAGCAAGGGAACTTCTTTGAAGGTGCGCCGGGAGACTGCTACCGGAAAGAAATCCGACCGGCCAAACTGGAAAATTGCGGATAATTCCGAAAAGGCAGATGAGGTCAAAGAGAACTTTGAGCTTTTTATGGATTCTGTGGGAGGTACGGAAAAGACATTAAACTTTAAAGACGGAGAATATGTCAAATACCTCTATTTAGTTCCGAAGGATGATAAGATTTCCGAGGGAGAGGAGCAGCTGGTATGCGCACTGCTTCCGGAAGAGGACAGTGCACCGGTGGGAGATTCTTACAATGCATATGTAAATATCAAAGATAATGATGCGGTGGAAAAATCACAGTATACCTTTAGCAGTTCGGAGGTGCAGGCTTCTCAGAAGCAGGCGGTTGTAACTGTCAGGCGTACCGCAGGAGAACATTATTTTGATACGATCTATGTGGGAACCGGCGAGGGAACTGCCAATCAGGGGGCGGATTACAAAGCGGGTCTCAAAAAAGTGGATTTTTATGCCGGAGAGACAGAGAAGAAAATCTCCATTGATATTCTGAAAAATGAGTATCGGACAAAAAGCAGAGATTTTTATGTATTGTTAAGTCAGGATGGCACGTCTTATATGAAGGCATCCTGTCATGTGACAATTCCAGCTGATTCTGCGGCGGATGCCAAAACCTTAAAGACAAAGATTGCAGCAGGTTCTGCCAAGGCGGAGAAGATCAGTCCGGACGGATGGAAACCGGAAAACGGCCAGTGGGCGGTTTCGTCCAAAGATATGCGATATCTGCAGGGAGGAATCTGGCGGCAGAAAGAGGAAACACGTTTTGAAGGCACCGGCGGTCTGCGGCAGATAAAGATCAATAATAATGATTATACTTACGGGGCGAAGGAACTGGAATTTGGTTACTATAATTATGGAACCGGTAAAAACTGGACTACGACTCATAAGAAATGGAGCTGGAAAAAATTTAAGCGGGTTACCGTGACAGACTATCATCATGAGGATAAGTTTGGAACGCAGCTGTGGTATGGCGGCCGGTGTATGTGGAATTATGACGGACCGGTACAATGGGCAGTATGCAATAAGTCCTTTGACAACGGCCAGTGGGGACAGGACGTCACGATACAGAACTGGGCAAATGAGGGAAATCATTCCAACGGATATGTGGGCTGGCTTCGTCTGCGGTTAAAACAGTACAGTGCAAAGTGTGTGGCAACAGCGGATAAATATTATGCGACAACCTATAAGCTGGAATATAACAATAAGAACAAGAAATGCGAACTAAAGCAGGAGTCTGCCAAAAATATTACTCCGGTATTAAAGATTGATTCCATTTCATCTAATGTGCAGAATAGCAAAAATAATGTAAACGGCACATCTTATAATGTGTATCGCTCCGATGCCATTAACTTTAAATTAGAAAACTTTTCGGATGACTGCATGGAACTGAATGGAATCGAAGCGTCTGTCGATGGGAAAAAATGGACCTTGGTTTCCAAGGGAAGCAATCTTTCCGTTGTATTAAATGCGGATCTTTTTAAGAAATTTGATCTGTTTAGTAAAAATACCATTTCCTTCCGGCCAAAGGTGTCCCAGAGAACTTCTAAATTGAAGTTTAAGGTTGCCAATAAAGAGCGCGGCACATTTTATGGCGTGGAGAACGGTCAGGAGTATTCCCTGAAACGTGGTGACAGTGTGAAGAGGATTACCGGACAGGGAAATGTTGCGGCATATAATCCGGCATTTTCGCTGGGAACCACCTGGAATAAAAACGATTATAATAGCGGCAGATTAAATTATCGGGCCGCAGCAGATCATACAAATCTGACGCTGGATCAAAATAACACCGCAGGCAATGTTGCGGATGTGACTTTAAAGGCAGAATATAACATTGTAAAACTTGATTACAATGATACCGAGCTGACGGTTATGGCAGATCCTAATACCTACCGTAACACATACACCAATTTAAAGTACACGATTGACGATAAAACTTATGACTGCTCGGATGCAAAACAGGTTCAGGAAATGCAGGATGCCATGGAGCAGCTTTATGCGAAGGATCAGGACGCAAAGGTAACTATGTATTTTGAGTATCTGGCAAATCCAAAGTATTTAAACGGAAATGGTCAGCAAAATATTACGTTTGGAAATCCTTCCAGTGCTAATGTTAATGTATATGATCAGGAAGGCGTGCTGTTAAATGCTGCGTCCCGTACAGTGAAGCCGGTGGAAAAGAATGGAAAATATACCTTTACCATCAGTGATACATGGAAAAATCTTGGCTGGGTGGATGGTACGAGCTGCACGATCCAGTTTAAGGGGAGAAAACAGACCTCCCTTGAGACAGAAGTAGATTTTCTGGCAGGCTCCGGCGGATATGTGACGGTGTCTGACGCAACGGATGTTCTTACGGACAGCAAAGGAAACAAGATGGGAAATCTTGCCAGAGATCTGGTATTTAACAATGTCAATCCATTTACGGATTATACGATGACATCCTATGTATCACCAATGTATATCGGCAGATGGGGCGACTACTCTGTGGATGTCAATAACTCCGGTAATGCAGGGAAAGAGAACGTACAGAAGGCACAGAGGAGGCTGAAGGATCTGGGATTTTCCGAAGATCTGGCAGGAAGTGTCAATATTTACTATGGAAATGTATTCCAGTATAAACCGGAAACCTATGCAAAGAGCAAGGTTTATTATGATTTTGTAAAGAGAGATACCTCTACTGCAACGGATAATACATTACTCGTACAGCTTACCCAGGAGGCCAGAACGGTGATCAATCCAAAGAAGAAGGTTGAGGTGCCTTTGACAGATGCGACGGTAACCTTTGCCGGCATCGACAAGGTTTCCGGGGATGAAGAGGGCTTTTATGAGTCGGAGGGCAGCTATGAAAAGGGTAAGACTTATACGGCAAGAGTGAATCTGGATTCTATGAGCTATATGGTTTCCGTACAGGGTACCGGTTATACGAAAGCATCCATTGATCCGTCCCAGTATATGTTCCCGGATAACTTCTGTGCAACGATCGATGGGGAAAGCACAGGTGTGCGTACCAACGGAAATGCCCTGCTTGATATTGCGGATGGGGAGACAGAGTTTACCTTTGGATTTTCTAATGGATCTGCAGTCAAACCAAATAAGGCAATTGTGACTATTACCAGAAAAGGAAATGAAGTTTATAAAAAGACTGTAAAAAGAGATGACAAGAGCAGCTTGTTTACACTCTCTCTTAACACACTGAAAGCAGGTGTTAAAGGGGGAGATAAAATGACCATACGGGGTGTGTTCTCCGAAAAGGTGCAGGGAAAAGAAGTGGATCATGTATATCCTGCAGTCAATGTGGGGCTTACCTTCCAGAATCAGCTGACGGCTGTCAGGGTGGCTTCCAGCTTTAAGACACCGTTTAATAAGGTGCTCAAGCTGATCGGCAAGGTCAGCACAAAGTTTGATCTGCCGTTAGATTATAATTTAGGAAATCTGGGATATACGACGCCATACACAGATCCGGAGACCGGGGCTGAGATTAATGTGATTCAGGTAGCATTCGGCTATAACAGCACAGTAATGAAGGACCTGAAACAGCAGCAGTTAGAACATCGTGCTGAGAATAAGGGAGAGGCTATGAGCGGACGGGATAATATCCGCCAGTATATGGAAAGCCTTATGGGCGACGATGGAAATGATGATGACGGCGATGATGATAACGATGATAAGGACGAGAAACAGACACCGGCTCCAAAGAAAGATCTGAATGAGAGCAAAAAAGCAGCAGAAAAGGCGCAGGAAAGTGCAGCTCCGCAAAAGAGCAGCATGGGTACCAGCAGTTTCAATTTTGATTTCAGTGTGGCAGTGATCCTGACGGTGGAATCCGGTGTAGATGCCGACGGGGAAGCAGACGGAAATTATTACTTTAATTCCCTGGCACTGATCGCTTCTGCTAATGCAGATTTTCAGTATACGGTATCCTATATGACGCCGATCGGTGTAGAAATTATTGCGGAACTGCAGGTAGGAGGAAAAGCCGTTGCGGCATTTTCGGCAGAGTCCTCTAATGGCAGCAGGTATGATGATGTCTTTAACCTGACAAAGGCGGGGGAAGATAAGACAGGAGACTTCCGTCTGAATAAGGATAATTTCTCCCTTTATACCAAGTTTATGCTGGCTCCGACCATTACTGTAGGTGCCGGTGTCGGTGTTGGAAAAGTGATCAATGTCATTGTGTCAGGAACAGCAGACTTTGACTTTGGCTTTACAATGCCGATCATGGGAGAAAATGAATCCTCTGCAGGCTATGGAAATGTCACATTAAGTGCTGCACTGAAATTAAAGATACTTTTTATTAAGAAAAAATGGACCCTGTATAAGGGCGAGAAAATGAGTCTCTTTAATTACGGAGCATCCAGTGTTGGAGAAATGCTTTCAGATTTCACAGAGAATTATCTCTATGAGGATATTGATGATGATTCCAATACAGAGAAATTTGCAAGAGATTATCTGAAAAATCAGAGTAAATGGCAGCCGTATGATATGAGTGCAAAAGCAGTAGATGCCGGAAAGGAAATTGTTCTGCAGGAGGGAGCATATCCAAATCCTCAGTCCCGGATCATAGAGATCGGGGATGAAAAGCTCCTGGCGGTATTTCTGACGGATAAAGGCGACAGAGACGATATTAACCGCTCAGAGCTGGTATACAGTATCTCGAAAGATAACGGTGTGAAATGGTCTGTGCCGGTCAGTGTCAGTGATGATGGTACATGGGATGAAGCCCCGGCTCTTTACAAGGTGGGCAAGGATAAGGTGCTTGTTACCTGGTCTGATGCCAGCCGTGAGTATACGAAGGAAGATGACACGAAGACAGTTCTCTCACAGCTTGATATCAGTGGAGCATGGTTTGACATTGAGTCAGGGAAGATGGGAGATGAATTCCAGATCACACAGACCACAGAGGACGAGGTGATGGCGGATACCGATCCTATGATCGCATACGACGAGGAAACAAATCGTCTGGCGGTTTATTACACCAAGACGGATTACGGGGATACCAGAAGCCAGCTTGACGAGAAAGCGAAGGAGGATATTGTAGCAGACGAAAATGCAGACAGCACCGGAGAGGTTACCACATATGGAGACATTATTAACGGTTACAATGTAATTGCCTGCCGTATGGGAACCCTTAAGGGAGATAACATCGCATGGGATGCAGCAGATCCGGAGCTTCCGGAGGCATATGGACAGAGATTTTTAGATCTTGGTGTAGCCGCCGTGGTATCGGAGAGTGCCATTGAGGTAAATACAGGTAATACAGTAACTGTTGAGGATGAAAACGGAGATATGGTGGAACGTCCGGTTACAGAAACAAGAACGGTAACGGATCTTGTGGTTGACGAAAACAGTGATCCCCGTGTCGTGGATTCCGACAGCATTTCTTACAATGGTCTGTCCGTATATGCGTACACCATTGACCGGGATGCAAATCTGGAAACCACAAATGATCAGCAGCTTTATCTGCAGATTTATAACTTTGAGGAGGATACCTTCCATCATCCGATCCAGATTACGGCAGATGCAATGCAGACAGCAAAACCGCAGTTTGTACGCTGCAAGGGAATGACTTATTTATACTGGCTCCATGGTGGAGATATCCAGTATCTCAATGTCAGTGATGTTGTTTCTTCGTTGAATACGGAGAACAGCTATCTGGAAAAGAAGCAGGTTACGATGAAGGATCAGACTACGAGGGAAGTATATGTTCTGAACAAATATAAGAATGATCCGGTTGTGACAGCAATCCGGCACAGATCAGAGACGGATGCCGAGGGCAATGTGACAGAAGACAGGATCAGTGACTATGATGTGCAGGCAAATGATACCAGTATGTATGTGCTCTGGAGTGCAGTGGATACCTCTGTAAAGGACAAGGAAAAAACAGGGGCAGCAAATACTGTCAGGGAGACGCAGCTTTATGGTGCATATTGTGAGCCGATGCTGGAAAGTGTGGAAGAATCCTTTGAATATGAGGATACGGATGAACTGACATATCAGTTTGCAGAAGGAAAAGACAACACCACATATCCGGTAAGCTTTACAGCACAGAAGGAAATGACTCTGGGAGATGGAACCGTACTGTCGCCGGGAGATGTATATCAGATTGATTACAGTAAGGACGAAGATCTCAATGGTCAGACCGGTGTCGTAAAGGCAGGAGATCCGGCGAAGGTGAAGTCCATCCGTTCTTGTGACGGATATAACTGGTCTGAACCGGTACAGATTACAGAGAGTAAGGGAGCCAATTATACAGATGTTTCCTTCCGGGTAAATGAGGACGGATGGATGCAGGCAATGTTTGCAAAGGGACAGCAGAAGCTTAACGACAATAATGTATTTGAGGAGGATGAAGCAGCAAAAGCCCTTTGTGTACAGAATTTTGTGGTAACAAGTGAACTGGTATATGGCGAAATTACCACTGACAAGGAGCTTTATACAAAGAATGAGGCGATTGCATTTACTCTTGATGTAACAAATGACGGTCTGAAGCCGGTTACAGGTGCACAGTATCGTATGTATCTCAAAAACGGGGATCAGATGCTCGGAGAGGAGCCGGAATGGTCTGCTCTTGGGAATGTTGAAAAAGCAGACGGACCGGGAGTATTTCTGGGAGGAAATACCGTTACACTCAGTGGAAACGGTGATCTGAATGAAGATCAGATCGACGGCACAGCGATTGTTGTGGAAATTAAAAACGGAGATCAGGTGGATACGTTAGAGAAGAAATTGGAAGAAAAAGCAGTATTAAGTATTCAGACAGATAATGTACAGCTGCTGGATGCAAAGACCGCCTCTGTTAGTCTGCAGATTGCAAACAGTGGAAATAAAGATTTCAAGGGTGATCTGACGATCAAAGATGGAGATCAGATTCTTGCAGAGGAAAAGGATTATGAAATTCCGCATGGAGAGAGCCGGAGTCTGGAGAAAACGATTGATATCAGCACATGTAAATTTGGCGAAGTCATGATACAGGAGGATGGCAGCCGGAAGGATGCGATCACGCTGACTGCAGAATATGGTGATATCTGGCAGCAGTTTGAGGTGAGCAGAGGGGTATCCCAGTGGGAAGGAATTGCTGCGGATGCCGTAAAGAGTATCAGCATTGGTCAATATGAGATTACAAAGGACAGTGCCTCTACAGACCAGAGTGTGCTTGATGCGATCGGTTCTGTACAGCCGTTGCAGAAGGTGGATGGAACATTGGAGATGACAGAGGATCAGGTTATGAAGCTGGATACCATTTATGACGTGGATGATTCCGACGGGGCAGGAAGTGACCTGAAAAAAGCAGGTTTGGATGCCAAGGGAATTCTGAATACAACCTGGTCTGTATCGGATGACAGAATCGCATATGTTGATGAGAACGGTGTTCTCGTTCCGTTAAAGGAAGGAGAGGTCAGCATTACCGCCAAGACATATCCGGGTGGTGAGATCACCGCAGCGGATCCGTTTGTTCCGACAGGGATTGACGGGGAGGAAATTGATGACTTTGGCACATTGATTCAGAGCGAGGGAGAAGGCTGGTTCCGAAAGGACAGAGCAATGTACCAGGTTCCGGAGAGTCTGATCCGGACCACTACGATCAAAGTGAAGGTAACAAAGGCTGCTGCGAAGCCGACGGAAACACCGGCAGCACCGGGGAAAACACCAACGGCAGCACCGGGTGGAACTTCTTCAGCTCAGCCGGGAGAAACCTCAACGGCAGCACCGGAAGTAACCAAAAAACCGGGAACAACTCTGGCGAAGAAGACAACGCTGAAGGTAACCCTTCATAAAAATGGTGACAAAGTAACAGTGCAGTCTCTGCCGAAGGCAAAGATCACGACGGTTGTTTATAAGAATAAAAAGACAGCAGCGAAGGGAAAGAAATCAGGAATCCTTCAAAAGTATGCAGTGGTTAAAACCAACAAAAAGGGTAAGATCACGATCAGACTAAAGAAAAAATTGAAAAAGAAACAGGCTGTCCGGGTAACTGCTGTGAAGAAGCCTTACAAGCAAAAGACAGTAGTCAAAGTGAAAAAATAATGTATCCGATCTGTGTTAACTGACCGGGTGTATCAGCAGCCCGGCGGGTCATACTGCCGGGCTGTTTTTCTGACAGGAAGGAATGTTGGAGATGGGGAAAAAAATAATAAGACAAAAACGAAAAAAGCCATTTTATAGGATGCTTTTGATGACAGAACTGCTGGTTACGGTTGTTATAGGAGATATTCTGCTTCCCGGGAGGGCAGAAGCAGCCATGCCGTCCCGGTGGTATGAAGGGGAAGAAGGATTGACAGCAGCCTGTGATGCGGCAGAAGGAATCGTGATCGCTGTGATTGATACCGGTGTCGATATGAACCATACCGCATTGCGTAACTGTCTGTGGGTGAATGAAGCGGAGCAGAATGGGAAGGAGGGAGAGGATGATGACGGAAATGGCTTCGTTGATGATGTGCATGGTTACAATGTCTGGGCCGGAAATGGTGATATTACGGATTCGGATGGGCATGGAACGCATGTGACGGGAATTCTTGGAATGCAGACAGAGCATGTGACAAATTTTGGTTACGGGGCGCATATCATGATCGTAAAGGCGGGAAACAGCCGGAATGGATTCTCTGCAGAAAATTGTGTAAAAGCCATACAGTATGCCGTGCAAAACGGAGCTGATGTCATCACGATGTCCCTTGGGGGTGATTATCTGGATACAAAACTGGAAAAAGCCATTCACGAAGCATCCCGCAAAGCGGTGATCGTAGCGGCAGCGGGAAATGAAAGTGCGGCAACCGGTGAGTCCGGTTTTTCGGACTCTGCCAATACATTTCCGGCGGGACTTTCCGATGTACTCGGTGTCATGGCGTATGACAGCGACAGGGAGCTGGCGTGGTTTTCCAACTGGGATTATGCCCCGGGGACGGCAGTGGACTATGAGGTGGCAGCACCGGGGGTCGACATATATTCGACGTGGCCGGGTGACCGGTTTCAGAAACAGTCGGGTACCTCTATGGCGGCACCGATTGCAGCCGGAGCCTGTGGGGCACTGGTGAGGAAATGGAAAGAAAATGGAAAATATGAGCCGTCAGCTATGATAGGTCAGCTGGTATTTACGGCAGATCAGTTTGTAAGGCTGACGGATCAAAAGGGAGAAGTTCATTCATTCCCAAGGATCAATCTGGAAAAGGCATTGGAGACCACGCCACAGCCCAGACTGCATATACGGAACATAACGGCAGATGACAGTATAAAGTGGGGGAGGGATAATGAAAAAGACGGAATTCCCCGGAGGGGAGAAAGTTTTCAGCTTCCGATGGAAATTTTTAATCTGTGGGCCGGGGCGGAAGATATCCGGTTATGTGTTGCGACAGACAATGAGGATGTTACTGTCAAGCTGCCGGATCAAAGCATGGAGTCTTTGGCGGGCAGAGCTTCTATGAGGACAACCGATGAACAAAATGCAGTAATTACTTTTTTGGACGATATGGAAAAGGGACAGAGTGTCTGTCTGAACATTACATTGCGTTACAGAAACGGATACACAGAAGATGGAAAAGAATATATTACAACAGGAAAGCTTTTGTTGAAGGAAGGGAAAAAGGAGATTCTATACTGCGAGGAGCAGTTTGGACAGGAGCCGCTGCCGGAGTTAACCCCGGAGGTATCAGGGAGTCCGGAACCGGAAATAACCCCGGAGGTATCAGGGACCCCGGAACCGGAAATAAGCCCGGAGGTATCAGGAACCCCGGAACCGGAAATAAGCCCGGAGGTATCAGGGACCCCGGAACCGGAAATAAGACCGGAGGTATCAGAGCCCCCGGAAGCGAAAATAACCCCGGAAGTATCAGGAACACCGACACCGGACTTAAGCCCGGCGGTGCAGGGGACGCAGAAGCCTGTGACAAAAACGGCGAGAAAACGGAAGCGTATTCTGGTGAAGAAAAATGCGAAAAGACTTGTCATTATCACAGAAGCAAAAGCAAAAATAATTGTAAAGATCTATCCTGAAAATAGGACAGCAAACAGAAAACAAAAAGGAAGAAGATATTATATTTATCAGGGGAAAGCAGATAAAAAAGGAAGATACGTGTTGAAAACAGGAAGGATAAAAAAGAAATGCATCATAGAGGTGCGGGTATGTAAAAAAGGAAAAACAGCAGCAATTCAGAAATGGAGATTATCATGTTAACAGATATCAGAAGCTTATTAACAGAAAATAATATTGATCCGGCAGAGACGGTATACGCAGAACTTCCTGCAAAAATTACGGAATATCCCATTACTATTGGAGACTTTAATACGATCGTTTCCGGTGAGGAAACGGTGGAACAATTTTCCGGACTGCTTGATGGCAAAGAACATTTTTTTGCAAAACTTGATACCATCACGGAATACGCCGGATGTGAAGAACAGATCAAAAAACTGACAAAAACGCTGAAAACAAAGGATACTTCCGGTCAGATCCTTGACTGGGAGGAAAGGATAAAATTAAAGCAGGAGAAAAAACAGCTGGGAAAAAGGAAGAAAGAGATTATCCGGAAACTGGAGGAAGAAATGGTGGAGGAATACGGATTTGATTTTCGGAAAAGGAAAGCGATCATCTATAAAAATACTGTTTATTTTTCCTGGTTTGATGATCTGCAGAAGATGTTTCCCATGCTGGCCAAGATCCGGACAGAAGATATCCGGCAGATTCCTCTCTTTGTTTCACATCTGGAAAAACTCAGAGAGGCGGTTGATCGTAAGGAGACGGTCGGATTTGTTGGAGGACCGTGTCTGTTTGGGGTTGATGAGGTATTGATAGAATTTCAGACAGAAGATGGACAGACAGAAATTTTTGACTGCAGCTGCGGACGGCGGTGTCTGGCACAGGCCGCCATATGGGGAGGGGAAAGCATAGAGGATTACCTGGCAGATAAAGGAGAAAAAATCTGTTCTTTTCGCTTTTTAAACCGTAAAACAGGAGTCACAAGACAGGAATATGACAGTATCCGTTATTTGTTTGCCATGGCAGAGGTGTTTCATGGGAAAATTGTGATTCCATTGCCGGATCTGTCCTATTTTAAATATATGGAGAAATCTTTATGTAAGCTTTCGGAGTTTATGGTCAAAAGGATCATGAGTGAATTTCGCCGGGAATGTTATTGTATTACAGACAAATATGTCCGGGTGATCGGGGAGATCGCACGGGAATATCCACAGATTGAATACACGGTGGTGCATCACCGGAACAGGGAATTGTGCCGGTTGTTTGAGCAGTGCAGAGAAAAATATATTAAGGATTCTTCCTATATGCAGAAGATTACCGGCAGAGATCAGAAGAAAGAGGCGGTTGTGGATTATATTACAATGCTGGCACTGCCTTATTATATTTACGGGACATCGTACGTGGTTCAGGTAGACAGTGTAGATGAAACCGATTCCGGCAGGAAATGTAATAAAATTCACGGACAGGACATGGAATTGATACAGATTTTATATCCGGAGTATTTGAGCAGTGATGGGAAACATACAATATATAATACGTCTTTGGAACATAAAGATTATCTGGAAATGGAGGAACGAATTGAAAAAATATAAATGGATCGGATGGACGGCAGGAATTGTTCTGGCTGCTGTAGGTGTGGCACTGTTTCTGATCCGGTATTATAAACCGGAAAAGAATGTGACCACAAAAACGGACACGTTGAATCTGGTGATCCTGGACAGCGGTGATTACTATTATTCTGATGATGGCATTGAACATGGCATTAATCTGGCGTTAAAAGATTTACAAAAAGAGCAGGGAATTACCATAAAAGTAAAGCGTGTCGATGACGGGGGCAATTATGTCAATGGCATTTCCCTGGCAAAGGCATTGTCCGAGGATGACCGGGTGGATGCAGTGATCAGTTTTCAGAATTTTGAATCCATTGGGGCAGAGGTGGATTTTTTTGAACAGGCACAGAAGCCGTTTATCGTTACCATGGGATGCTATGATGAGGTTGCGGAAAAGGGTTATTCCTATCTGATCACCGATTTTCTGAGTGGGAAAATGATCGGAGAACGGATCGGAGAATATCTCAAAAGCAAAAAAATCTGTCGCGTAGCACTGTGTCATTCGGATACAGCTTTTGAAAAGGATGAGATGAAAGGAATCCAGTCAGTGGTCAACAGATCAGATAAGATGAACATATACCATACCCAGACAGGACCCTTTGATGATTCCGGACTTGCGCAGCTTTTAACGGACTGCGATAAACTGGAGATTGATGCCGTGATCGCAAATTTTTATACCCAGACAGACAGTGCCTGGCTGCTTTCGGGGCTTCGGAAGAAACGTCCCGGGATGATGGTGGTAGGAGATTATGCGCTGGACAGTTCTGAAATATTAAAGGAATACGGAAAAGATCTGGAAGGCGTCGTGATTGTTCCTGTTTACCCATATCAGGAAAGTGAAAAACTGCAGAAGTTTACCGCGCGTTATGAACAGGAATGCGGTGCAGAATTTTCTACGGCGGCGGTACAGTATTATGATCTGTTCCGTATGCTTGGCAAAGCAGCAAAGCAGAAAGCATCAGGGCGGGAGCTGATGAAAACAATGAAAAATGAAAAGGGATATGAAGGCGTGGCAGGGACCATCACATTTGATGAAAAAGGACGTCTTTTTGTCGAAAACTGTCCGGTATTTGTCTGCAGAAACAGCAGATTTGTCCGGTTAGATTAGTATATACAGGGAAAGGAGGGAAAAACAGGATGAAACAGGGAATTTTTCAGGAAAAAGCAGTGGAAAGCCTGGCAGCACCGGAACAGCTGGATCAAAGGATACGGATCATTCCATCCGGCGGGTGGATCGTATTTGCAGCTGTTGTGGTCGGAGTGGCGGCGGCTCTTTTGTGGGCATTTTTGGGGACAGTGTCCAGTGGAGCCGATTATCAGGGCGTTGTTTTTGACTATAATGATGTATTAAGTGTGCGGGCACAGCAGGATGGTCTGCTTCGGGATGTACTGGTGGAGGAAGGCGATCAGGTTTCACGGGGAGATATTATTGCCGTCATAAACAACGAAGAATCCCTGCAGCAGATCAGTCACCTGAGAAAACAGCAGAAACGCTATTCAAAGGGATCAGAGGAATATCAAAAAATAGAGGAAGAGGTGCGAAGCTATCAGGCAGGATATATGCTGCGAAGCACTGTAGATGGAGTAGTGCAGAAAATATTGCTTTCCGGACAGGCCGTGAAGAAGGGGGATGCAGCGGCAGTCATTGTACCGCAGGATGAATACAGTTATCAGGAGGTATACATTTATGTGCCTAAGGAGGAGATCGGTGCATTGGCAATCGGTATGGAGGCGCAGATTACTCCCTCTTATGTCATGCGGGAGGAATATGGATATGTAGAGGGAGTGATCTCTCATATTGACGACAATATCGTGACAGAAAATCATATCATAAAGCACATGGGAACGATGGATTATGTAGAGAAACTGCTTCCGTCCCAAAATTGTGTAGAAGTGACTATACAGCTCAGTGTCAGGGAAAACGGACAGGGAGGATATGTATGGTCTAACCCGAAGGGGGAGGCACTTCGTATTAAATCAGGTGACCGGTGTAAAGTACGCATCATCAAACAGGAATATCATCCTTATGAATTGATCATAAAAGAAATGTAACGGAGGCGGATATGAGAAAGATAAAAAAAGTACCCGTGATCCTTCAGATGGAGGCAGTGGAATGTGGAGCCGCTTCGCTGACCATGATCCTGGGATATTATAAAAAATATGTTCCATTGGAAAAGATGCGGATCGAATGTAATGTGACCAGAGACGGAAGCTCCGCAAAATACATTATGAAGGCAGCCATGCGTAACGGATTGGAGGCAAAGGCCTACAAAATAAATCCGGAGCAGATCCGGCAGAGGGAAGATTTTCCCATGATCATCCACTGGAACTTTAATCATTTTGTGGTTCTTTGCGGTTTTGATGGGAAATATGCGGTGATCAATGATCCTGCTTCCGGAAGGATCCGGGTGGAATCGGATGTTTTTGACCGGTCATTTACCGGTATTGCCATGTGTTTCCGACCGGGAGAAGATTTTTTGACGGGAGGAAAACCTGCAACCGGCAGAAACTTTCTGGGGCAGGAACTCGCCCGGATGAAACCGGCATTGTTTTTTGTGACGGTACTGGGGGTTATCTACAGCCTGATCCAGATATTGTCACCGGTATTCTATAAGATTTTTACCGACCGGATCCTTTTGGGAGGGGCACCGGAGTGGATGGAGCCGTTGATGCTTATCATGCTGGCGGCAGCAGCGGCTCTTTTGGTCAGTGGATGTCTGAAAAATCTGGTTTTGCAAAAGATGATGGCGAGATTCCGGATCCGTAATGCCTCCCGGTTTTTCTGGAAGCTCCTTCGTCTTCCTATGTCTTTTTTTGACCAGCGTTTTAGTGGAGACATTGTATCCCGGGAGGAAAATAATGAGGAGATTGCTGCTATTTTATTTCAGAGGGTTATCCCGTCGGTAATGGATCTGGTGCTGGTGTGTTGTCTGATACTTTTAATGTTTCTTTTAGATCCCCGGATGGCGGGAATAGTGCTGGCGGCGGGAGTCCTGCAGCTGTTATGCATACTGGTATTGACGGAAAATTACGGAAACTTAAGCCGTGGACTTGGACGGGATGGAGGAAAATTATCAGGTATCAAGCTTTCGGGGATTTCCATGATCGAAACAGTAAAAGCCAGCGGGGCAGAAAGAGGGATTGTCGAAAAAATACTGGGCTGTCAGGCAAAGTATGATAATGCGGCTCTAAAAATGACAGCCAGCAGGATCTATCTGGAAATTCTACCGGCACTTTTGGCTGGAATCTGTAACGGATTAATTCTGATCCTTGGCATACAGGCTGTATTTCAGGGGAGGCAGACCATCGGTACGCTTGTTGCGTTTCAGGCATTCCTACAGTTGTTTTTTTCTCCCATGGCATCCCTGACGGGATGCATTCAGGCAATGCAGGAGATGAAGGGAAGTATTGAGCGTATTCAGGATGTTTTGGAATATGAAGAAGAGATAGATGAAGCAAAGATATTTTGCAGGGAACAGGCAGGAAAAGAGCGGCTGGAAGGAAAGATTGATATGAGAAATATCACGTTTGGCTATAGTCCGGCAGCGGATCCGTTGATCAGGGATTTTCAAATGCATGCAGAACCCGGGCAGATGATCGCCCTGGTGGGAGGCAGTGGAAGTGGAAAATCTACGTTGGCAAAGCTGCTATGCGGTTTATATCCATGTAGTTCCGGGGGGATTTTTTATGATGATATACCGCTGGCAGAACTGGATCATTATCTTTTTCGTTCTTCGGTGGCAGTGGTGGATCAGAATATATCATTGTTTGGAGGAACCATACTGGACAATATCACCATGTGGAATGAAGAGATCAGCATGGAAAAGGTGGTGGAGGCATGTAAGGATGCCTGCATTCATCAGGATATTCTCATGAGAAAGGATGGGTACGGGTATGAGATCAGCGAAGGGGGGGCCGATTTTTCAGGCGGACAGAGGCAGCGGTTGGAGATTGCCAGGGCATTTGTTATGGATCCGGCGGTCATGATCCTCGATGAGGCAACCTCTGCACTGGATGTGATGACAGAGCATAAGATCATGGATGCGGTCCGTAAAAGGGGACTTACCTGTATTATTATTGCCCACCGGTTATCAACGATCCGTGATGCAGATGAGATCATTATGCTGGAGCGTGGTGTGGTGAAGGAAAGAGGAACCCATGAGGAATTGATGAAGCAGAAGGGTGCTTATGCGGCACTGCTGCAGTCGGATCAGTGAAAGGAGAAGGGCTTGGATCAGATAGAAAAGAAAAGGGAACGGGAGAGGAGAATGCTTCAGGAATCCTGTCTGCAGTTGTATGATCTGCTTGAAAGTGACAAAGAAACAGCGGGAGGCACGGTGCAGAGGGAGCAGGAGCAGATCCGGCGGGCGCTGCAGTATTTTCATATGCCGGAAAAGGAATCTGTGGCAGGAATGAAGGAGGAAAACGTAGAACAAATGCTTCACCGGAGTGGTCTGCTTACAAGAAGGATTACTCTGGACGGTGCATGGTGGAAAGAGGCATCGGTGCCGGTTCTGCTTATGGATGAGGAAGGGATGAAGTATGTGGCAGTTCCCTCCGGAGGGAGAAGGTATGGCATCTGGAAGAACGGAAAAGAGCAGCTGTTGAATTCCAAAAATGCGGCAAGTTTTCGGAATACAGCATATTGTCTTTATAAACCATTTCCATCGGATCAAAAGGGAATGAAAATGGTATGGCGTTTTTTGTGGGAAAGCATTTCTCTGCGGGATCTGTTTGTGATCTTGGGAATCAGTCTGTTGGTAGAGTTATGCGGCATGATCCTTCCATATATTAACAGCGTTGTGTATAATACGGTCATTCCCTCCGGAACATCCAGGCAGATTCCGGGAATTGTTGTGCTTGTGATCAGTACGGTGTTCTTTTCTACTTTGATCTCATTATATAAAGAAATATCCGTGGCACGGATCGGAGAAAAAATGAAAACTGCCGGCCAAAGTGCTGTCTGGTGGCGTCTGCTGCAGCTTCCGGTATCTTTCTTTAAGAAGTATGATTCGGGAGAATTATATCAGCGGGCTGATGCGATAGACGATATCTGCAGGACGATCGGGGGCAGGATGCTGCCATCTGTTCTGACGGCAGCTTTGTCCGTTATATATCTGTTTCAGGTGTCCTTTTTTGCAGATTCGCTGTTATTGCCATCTGTGGTGATCATTTTGGTACAGATGGTCAATATCATGCTGACCGGAATCTGGCAGATACGTCTCCGGGAAAAAGAAAATAAAGTACATACGCAGGTGACAAGCATTTCTTTTCAGCTGATCAAAGGAATTCAGAAAATAAAAACGGCAGGGGTGCAGATACCGGCGTTTAGAAGATGGTCAGAGGCGTGGAAGAAT
The DNA here is from genome assembly GCA_934338765.1 of uncultured Lachnospiraceae bacterium. Classification (GTDB taxonomy): domain Bacteria; phylum Bacillota; class Clostridia; order Lachnospirales; family Lachnospiraceae; genus Jutongia. Next base: position 21,302 of record CAKRHL010000001.1, read on the forward strand.
ATGCCGGTCATGGGGCATCCCTGGATCACGATTTCGCCTGTCATTGGAAAGGTCATAGCACTGGGAGGGAGCATTGTATTATATTGTATTGCATGGAAAAGCGAAATTTCCGCCTCTAATTATATTGCATTTCAGACAGCATTTTCTTCCTTTGTGGTATCGATCATGATGCTGGCAGACTTTGGATTTCAGTTTGGAAGCCTGAAGCCGGCAGTAAATATGCTGCGTCCCCTGATGGAGGAAAGTCCGGAGATATATGAGAACCGGGAATATGTAGAGCAGCTGAACGGACAGATTGAATTAAATCAGGTTCGCTTCCGCTATATACCGGATATGCCCTATGTGCTGGATGGTCTTAATCTGCAGATTAAAGCCGGAGAATATCTTGGGGTTGTCGGAGAATCCGGTTGTGGTAAGTCCACTTTGATGAGGATTCTTCTTGGCTTTGAAACACCGGAGACCGGTTCCGTTTATTTTGACGGACGGGATCTGGGGCAGCTTGACCTTCCTTCTCTGCGGCGCCGGATCGGAGTGGTACTGCAGGATGGAAAGCTGTTTGCCGGTGATATTTTTGACAATATTGCGATCTGTGCTCCGTGGCTGACCATAGATGAGGCATGGAAAGTGGCAGAACGGGCGGGTTTTGCACAGGATATCCGTCAGATGCCAATGGGAATGTTTACCATGATCTCGGAGGATGGAGGAGGAATTTCCGGCGGACAGAGACAGCGGCTGCTGATCGCCAGGGCACTTGCCGGTGATCCGGGGGTTCTTCTCTTTGACGAGGCGACATCAGCGCTGGACAATGAAACCCAGTCAAAGGTGGTGGATACCCTGAAAAATATGGATTGTACTCGTCTGGTGATCGCACATCGTCTGTCCACAATTCGGGACTGTGACCGGATCATTTATCTGGAGCATGGAAGAATAGCAGAGCAGGGAAGCTATGAGGAACTGATGAAAAAAAATGGAAGATTTGCAAAAATGGCGCAGCGCCAGCTTTTGTAGAAAAGAGGTGACAAAAAATGTTTTCAGCTTTTAGAAGATTGGAAATGAAACAAAAGGATGCCTTTATTTTACTGGTGGCATTTATGCTGTTTCTTGTGGGAATATTGTTATGGTGGTTTTTTCCACAGACCGCTTCGTGGAAAAAAACGATTGAAAATCCGTATTTTGCCACGAGGGACCATCAGGGAAACCACTATATTATCAATAATGGAAAAAGTGAAGTGCTCAGGATATCCAAAGAGAACCTGATCACAGCAGATATATCGTGGAACAATCATGAGGAGGATTGTTTTGGAGAAGCGGACGAGGCAGCAGTGGACAGGGACGGCAATATTTATATACTTGATGTCCTTTGGAATGATACCGGGCTCGGTCTGGCGATGGAGCGCGTTCTGCGTTATACTCCCGATGGAAAATTTGACCGGGTTGTGTTTGAAAATGATTATTCCGAAACCATGATCACCAAACGTCATTTATTTTCTCTTGTTTGTGTCAACGATGAGATTCGTTTTGCGGCTGTTGATACGGATGGAAAAGGATTTTCGACATATGTACTGAAAAAGGGACAGAACCAGGCGGAGCAGCTTACATCATTTGCGTGGGAAAGTGCAGTTGAGATTCAGGATTTTGCTCTGGATCAGGACAGGGGATACTTTGTGATTAAAAACGGAACGATCTATTCCTTTGGCAATACCGGGATCAAGGTGGTATATCAGGTGGCGGACAGAGAATATATGCTTCCGTACAGCTTATCCTGCCAGAAAGGGGAGCTTTATTTTTCAGATATCTGTAATCAGGCGGTCTATAGAATGAGGGGAGACCGGGCAGAGCTTTTATATGGAAAAAAGGATTTTGAAAGGCTTACCTCCCGCAAGACGGAACAGGACATTTTAGAAACCATCAATGTCACCGGATACGGGGAAGCGCAGATTTTATCGGTCACCTGGAACAGTGGAGTGACAGAGATCGATATGGAAAGCAGCCGGAATGTCAGTCCGTCTGTTACTAACAGGTACACGCCGGTATCCCGTATGCTTTTTTTCCTTCGATATATTTGTTTTGGAGTGGCCGGTCTGGCAGCTGTTTATTATCTGGCTGTTTTGATGAAATATCTGATCGTTTCCCGCACATTGGTCAAAAAGAAATTTACAATTTTTATGATATTGGGAGTGAGCATCTCAGCGGTGACGGTTATGATGAGTATGCTGGAGCGTTTTAAGGAAAACTATGTGCAGGAGCAGATCAGCAGCATGTGTACCGTGACCCAGATCGCATCCGAGATCATGGATGTGTCTGCGTTAAAGCATGTAACGTATCCGTCGGATTATGGCTCCGCAGATTACCGGAAGCTGCAGGACTGTATGAATGACCTTATCGATATGACTAGCGAGTACAGTGATAATTTATACTGCAATATTGTCAAGGTGTCGGGAGACAGAGCTTATGCCCTGGCGTATCTTGACAACTCCGTGGGGGCTTATTTTCCATTGGATGAAAGCGAGGCGGCAGAGGCAAAGAAGGTATACAGGACAGGAGAGAAGCTGATCAATGACGGAAAAAAGGACGCAACGGGTTCCTATGTTTATGTAAAGACTCCGGTAAAGGACCGGAATGGAAAGGTTGCCGGCATCATAGAGATCGGTATGGTGTCGGATACTCTGTCGGGAATGATCGATTCCATGAAAACCAAGATTATGGTAGAGATCGCGTTGATGGTTATTATTGCGGTATTTATACTTAATGAATGTCTGGCATTTATTGAGGATCGTAAGGTATGGATCCACAAAAGAAAAAGAGAGGGAAAAAATTGTTTTCCTGTCCCATATCTGAGGATCATGACATTTTTCGTATTTGCGGCCTATAATATGCCCACCAGTTTTCTGCCGGTGTATATTGAGAAGTTTTACCGGGAGAGTTTTCCAATCTCGAAGGAACTGGCGGGCTCCCTGCCTCTTACTGTTAATTTTGCCATGATAGGGATCATTTCCCTGTTCTGTACGGGCCTTTTGAGAAAATTCGGGTTTCGGATCGTCATGACGGCAGGGGCGCTGTGTTGTGGCATGGGAGAGCTTTCCATGGCACTGGCGGAAAATTATGCCATGGTTCTGGCAGGCCTGATCCTGGGAGGCATGGGATGCGGTCTGGTTATGAATGGTCTGTCCATTATTGTGGCAAACCAGAATGGAGAAGACCAGACAAAGGGATTTTCAGTGATCAATGGTGCCATATTATCCGGAATGATCTGCGGCACTGTTATTGGTGCAACTCTGGCGGAGAATCTGGGAGAGTCAAGGATGTTTTTCTTCTCGGCGGCAATCTGGGTAAGTATGCTGATTTTGATCTTTGTCACAGGCGGAGTCTTTCATATGTCCGGAGAAAAGGGGAAAAAGCATACGGGGAAGCTTGCCTTTCTGTTTTCCGGTTCCGTGCTTGGTTATCTGCTGCTGGTGGTGATCCCCTATGTGATCATCAACGGATTTACCAGCTATTTTCTGCCGGTCTTTGGTGACAGCTACGGTCTCAGTGAGTCGCAGACCAGTCTTTTGCTTGTCATGAATTGTCTGGTGGGAATTTTCCTCAGCGAAGCATTGACAAATCTTACCATGAAATATCTGGGAAGAGGTGCTATTTATCTGTCCGGAGCTCTTTCTCTGGGAGCAGTGCTTCTGTTTGGATATTTTCAGAATCTGACGATGCTGGCACTTACGCTGTTTCTTTTGGGAGCTTCCAAAAGCTTTGGTGCGGCGGGGCGGGAAATCCTGTTTTGCAGACAGCCTGTGGTGGCACAATACGGAGAGGATGAAGCCATGGGGTATTATAATCTGGCAGACAATCTGGGAGAATCCATTGGAACCATGGTGTTTGGCGGAATGCTCAGCATAGGGCTGGTGACAGGTATGTGGATCTTTACGGGGATCTCTGCCGTGACCCTTGGTATATATACATTGATGGGTAAGCAAAAGAAATAAATCATAAAAACGCATAAATTGAAAAATGGGTATTGCAATCGTACGGGAAATGTTGTAAACTATTGATTTGTGATACGTTTATTTTTCCTTGTTCTCTCCTGTCAGGGCAAAGCATGCAGGGACATGTCGCAGCCGCTTATCACACGGAGGCGGAGCCATGGAGAGAGCCAGAGACCAAAAGGAGGTACAGACAACTATGAACAAGTATGAATTAGCGTTAGTTGTCGATGCTAAGATCGAAGAGGATGTAAGAGTAGCAACTGTCGAGAAAGCAAAGGACTATGTAACAAAATTCGGCGGTAACATCACAAATGTGGATGAGTGGGGCAAGAAGAAGCTTGCTTACGAGATCCAGCATATGAAGGAAGGCTACTACTACTTTATTCAGTTCGATGCTGAGGCAAATGTTCCGGGACAGCTTGAGCAGGCAGTCCGCATCATGGATCATGTTCTCAGATTCTTATGCATCAGACAGGAAGCATAGGAGAAAGGAAGGTGTTTCCTAAGTGAATAAGGTAATTTTGATGGGTCGTCTGACCCGTGATCCGGAGATCAGATATTCTTCCGGAGAGAATCAGACAGCAGTTGCAAGATATACACTTGCAGTCGATCGTAGATTTAAACGTCAGGGAGATGAGCAGACAGCAGATTTTATTAACTGTGTCGTTTTTGGCAGAGGTGCAGAGTTTGCTGAGAATTATCTTCATCAGGGTACCAAGATTGTGGTAACCGGACGGATTCAGACAGGAAGCTATACCAATAAGGAAGGCAACCGTGTTTATACGACCGATGTAGTTGTAGAGGAGCAGGAGTTTGCCGAGAGCAAAGCGGCTGCAGCAAACTACAACGGAAACAGAGATGGCTACCAGCAGGCTCCATCAAGACCTGAGCCGACACAGGCAGCAGGAGATGGATTCATGAACATTCCGGATGCCATCGAAGAGGAGTTGCCATTTAACTAGACTTAGATGGCGGAGATTATGATTAGGAGGTTTTATCATGGCTTATAATAAAGGCGATAGAGACGGTGCTCCGGCAAAGAGAAGACCGATTCGCAGAAGAAAAAAAGTTTGTGCTTTCTGTGCAGATAAAGAGCATGATTTCATTGATTACAAGGATACCAATAAGTTAAAGAGATATGTCTCTGAGAGAGGTAAGATTCTTCCTAGAAGAATTACCGGAAACTGTGCAAAGCATCAGAGAGCTCTGACAGTCGCTGTAAAGCGCGCTCGTCACGTAGCACTTATGCCATACACTACAGATTAATAGTCAGACAGACTTATGAGCGGCAGCTCTTTCGAAGTGATTCGAGGGGCTGCCGTTTTTTTGCGTGTAAAAAAATAGAGTGACAAAATGTGTCATATTATAAGTTTATAATAAAAATGTATAACATGAAATTTATAATAAGGATAAAGTACGAAGAGGAAGAAAAAAACAATAGATTGAAGGTGAGTGACAGAAAGGATGAGTGATATGGAGACAATGACGAAGAAAGCATTAGTAAAAATGATGATGAATGGTGTAGCGAAAAAACTTCCGGCTGAAAAAAGTCAAATGATCATAGATCATATAGAAGAAAGTTTGGAAGGTGACTGTAGCATCCAAGAAGATAATGTTATTATGAGTCTTATGAATGATGATATGAGACAGGGACTTAATGATTTTTGTGAATTAACTGGGATATCACAGGATGATCCTGCACTGGAATATGTTATGCAGGAGATTCAAGTACCGATGAAGTTAGTTGCGAAGTCGGCTGAAATTTTATGCCAATATATTGACAAGCAATTTGGAATTATTGAACGAGAGGTTGTGAATGTTCAAAAACAGATTAGTACAATGCAAATGAGCGAGGTGCAAGGACAAATTAATAAAATGGAAAAATACAAGAAAAATGGAGATATATATGATCGGAATATACAAAGGGAATTAGATAGTAAATTTGAAGATGCTATAGTAAGATTGGAAGGAGATATGAAACTGGTTGTAGATGAATGCATCGTCTGTTTTCCAGAAGATATGAATATAAAAAATGCATTATATTATATGACTCATATTAGAAAAGCCAATACCCGTACAATGGATAGCAAAATAGAAATTTTAAAAAAGGAATTGGAAATTTATTGTGGCGGAGTTTCTAAAATGCTTGAGTTGGCACAGTTATATTCGTGTGATTTTAATGGGGCTCAGGATTTTATAGAGCGAAAAAAAAGTTTTTTGGAGTCGGTGTTTAAGGTTGGAGGAAAAAATAGAATATATACGTATACAGAGGAGGAGTATTGGAAAAAAAAGCCGGAAGACTTATATAAAGTATTATGTTCTATTGAACAAGTAATTAGTAATTCAAGTGTTAAATTATTAGAACAGAAACAATAGGAGGAAATAAAATGAATAGAAAACAGATCAAGAATATTGAAAATGCAGGAAAAGGTGGTGCTGCTATAGCAGTTATCAGTACTATCGTAGGAGTGGTAAAGTTTGCAAGCAAAACACAGAAGGAACAAACGCAGGAAGCACTAAGAGAACATGAGAAAGAGATGTATGATAATGGAAGTATGTTGTATAAATGGACTCACAAACGTCCGAAATAAAATAAATTTTTTAGGGAGGAAACAGAATGTCTGAATTGCTACAAGATAGTGAAAGAATACAGAAAAAGAGAGATATTGTAAAAAGTAGAATTTCTTCTTGTGCAAAAAACGCCATGGATGCGACGTATTTTTATGAAAATTTACCGGATAAGATTTTTTATAAAATAAGAAATATTTATGGATTTAGTGCAACCAAAGAAGAAGTGCTGGGAATGATTGATGATACATTAACCCATAATGGAAAAACAGGTTTATTATTAACATTGAAAGGCATTTATTATAGAAGGATGATGGAGTCGGCCGGCTTTATTTCTTACAGTGATGCTGTAGATAATCCTGATATTCTTAGAAGAAAGTTAGGAGATGATTTTAATATTTCGCACCTTAAAGAGTTGGTGAATGCAATTAAAGCAGTTGATCGGTATACGCCAGATGAATTGATATCGACAGCGAATGAAGCAATACAAAAATTAGACACGACAGTTCAAAAAGGCAGGGAGGTTCTTGAATTGTTCAAAAATACGGTGGAGAGCTGGAAAAAATGATTTAAAAACAGAATTTATATGTGAGGAAGGATGAAATAAAATATGCTTTACAGTAAGACCAGACAGCAATCTCAGTTTGATTTACAGGAGATGAGAGAGAAGGTGATGCTGCAGTTTCAGAAAAACCAATATGCTCTGGATCAGTTAACTCAAAGCTGTAAGAGTGTTGTGGATACATTTCGGCAGGTGGAAATATTTCAGGGGCATATTTCTGGAATACCTCAAGAGTATATTGCTGATGATTTTTTCAGTGTCAAAAAGCTGCAAGAGGATATGAATTTTTGTCAGCCTGAGAATATTCAGGAGCAAACGGAAGAAAAGGAAAATAAATATATAAAAAGAGTGTTGCTTACAATGTTTCCTACGATTGCAGTGCTTGGATCACCGGTAATTGCACAAAGAAATAAAAAAATAAGTATTGAAAATTGTAAGGAAATTATGCAGTTAAAAGAGAAGTATAATGAAATGCAGCAACAGGAAATTTTGATAAAGAGCAAGACAAAAGAAATAAAAGCACTTCATCTCAAAGTATTTCAATATCTTAAAAAGCTGCAGGTAACAAAAATAAGCAATTACCAAGATTTTCAACCAGATCAGAAGAGTGATTTCAAAACCATGATGTTACATGTGAAAGCTTTAAGAAAGGAACTCGGGGAGTAATGAAAATATGATCAATAAGATGGACAATGATTATATGGTTGAACACTATAATCTTGATGAGGTGAATGCGGTTTGTGACAAATATGACTGTCTTGTTTCTGTAGGAATTGGCGTATGTGCCGGTCTGGTAGATATCTTTTTTGTGGGAACGCCAGAGTTTAGTAGATTAGGAACGGTATCCGATAAGGCAGTAGATGGGGTGATCATGAAGCTTGCCAAAGCAATGGGGTGGTCACCCGGGGAAGAAAAAACGCATAATATTGCATCAGCAATCGGATTCCTGGAGAGAAAATATCCGGTGAATTATGATCAATCACACTCTAGTCAAACTGGTTATCGGGCAGAGTTGACTCCCAAAAATCACCATTTGAAATCACTTGCACATTTACCGGACATTGTAGGGTTAATATTTTCCATATTAAATCAATTTACTAATACATCCAGTTTTGTTAGCAATGGAAAAATTATTACAATTCAAAACGATGGAACATCATTCACGCTTCAGGGAAACAATTTTATTTCGAAATTATATTGTGGTTGTTGTAATTGGCTGGGACATTTGTTGTCGGATGTTGCGGGAAGCTCGGGAAACCGTGGAGCTGGCGGTCGTGGTATGGGGATTCCGGTGCCATTTATGGAATTGTTTCAGTTATGCGATTTTGGAAAACTAAGCGGAAAGACTGGGGAAATGGAAACACTTTCCAAAGTGATGGAAGAGGTTTTTGTAAACGGATACGACGCGAGGTTTGCGGTTACCATGTCAATTCCTGTAGTGCTTCAGACATTATTAACAAAAATCTTTTGGGTCATTAAAAGGAGATTTTACAAAAAGAATGACTGGAGATGTTGTATTCCCGATAATTCTCATGGTGATTTGAGAGTGATGATACTGGTAGGAAATGCAGCTTTATGTCTTGTAGATGGATCGGATGCGATAATTAGGTCGGGAGGAAACGCTTTTTTATGCATTATGAGACTAAATATTGTTGCATGGTATAAATTAATTGTTTTAGCAATAGCGGAAATAAGGATCCGGTATGGTTCTGAGATTGCCGGGAAAATAATGAATGCATGTAGACGATGGATGGGTGAAGATCTTATAGAATATTACAAACATATAGATCAAAAAGATATACAATTGAAAAAAGCATTTGATAATTTTCTACAGAGTCAAGAAAGGGCGTACTCTGCTTTTGTAAATAAATTGGACGAGCATTCTTTTTTAGAAGCGGGGAACAAAAATGTCGAAAAGTCGGCAGAAGAGGTTGCTAGATTGGTTGGTGTATCACAGAGTGAAATTGACGAATTGAATGATTTGGATACATATTTTCAAAATCGTAATTAGAGGAGATGAGGTTTTATGAAAAGTAAAAAAAGAGTGAGAATTAAAAGATGGAAAAAGAAATGGAAAAGAAGAATAAAAGTATGCAGGCTTCTAAAAAAATTAATGAAAAAAATGATGCCGATAATACTGCTTATCATTATGACAGTATACAGTGAAAAAATGAGAAAAAAGTAGTTTGATTTATACGTTTTATGTAAACAAAATGGAGGGAATGACCATATCAGACTTGGATAGTCATTCCCTCTGCTTTTTGATTGTAAGAAAAATGAATATTTGCATTCATGAAGTCTTTTGCTTGAAAAAGCTGCCGCTTTGTGCTATTCTGTCTGAATGAGCGGTATTCGGAGAGAAACTGCATCAGAGAGCACGGCTGGACCGTGCTGATATATGATATGACAGACGATAGTGGAAATGATTTCAATGAGACTGGGAGCAGATGCATCCCATTACCACAGGGAGGTTTCCTATGAGGATCGGAATAATAGGAGCTGGAAAGGTCGGAACGACATTAGGGAAATACCTGTCCATTCACGGAGTGGATGTCACCGGATTTTACAGCCGTACGCAGGAAAGCGCTGACGAAGCAGCGACTTTTGCGGAGACAGGAACATATTCTACTCTTCACGAGCTGGTGGAGGAGAGTGATGTTATTTTTATCACGACGCCGGATGGTGTGATTTCTCAGGTATGGGAGGAGCTTTTGCAGCAGGACATTTCAAATCGTATTATCTGTCATTTTAGTGGTTCATTATCATCTCATGTATTTTCTAGTCGAGAAGAGGCAGGAGCCTCGGGTATCTCGATGCATCCGATGTACGCGTTCAGCGACAAATTCCATTCATACGAACAATTTCATACAGCGTATCTGACACTGGAGGGTGATCCGGAGGCAATTGCAGTCATGAAACCCATGTGGGAAGAGCTTGGTCATCATGTGCTGACCTTAAAAGCACGGGATAAGATCAAATATCATGCGGCAGCAGCCATGGCGAGCAATGAAATGCTTGGTCTCATGCAGGCAAGTCTTGATATTTTGTCAGAATGTGGCTTCTCCGAAGAGGATTCCATGGCACTTCTGACACCGCTGGTACAGGGGAATATTGCATCTATGCTGGAGAACGGCTGCGTGAATGCACTGACGGGACCGGTGGAACGAGGGGATGCCCAGACAGTCCGGAAGCATCTGCAGGCACTGGAGGGCAGTGAGGCCGGAAGGATCTATCAGAGCCTTGGCAGTACCATGGTAAAGCTTGCAAAGCGGCGAAATCCGGACAGGGACTATACACTGATCCGGGAGCTGTTTGAGGGGGCTGCGGATTAAAAGATATCGCAGGTCGAAAGAGATCTGTCTGGAATGGCTGCGGATTAAAAGCGTCTGCAGATGGGAAGAGATCTGTCCGTAAAATGGAACAGAACAGAAATCGTTACTGATTACATGCAGGTGTAACGGTGACAGGAAATGCGACTATCGAAAGGATAGCGGATATTCAGAAAGGCTGGTAATCAAATGAAAAACACAGTACAAACATGGAGACAGGCAAAACAGGATGGCGTAAAGATCGCAATGCTCACGGCATACGATTACTCTACGGCAAAGCTGGAGGACGAGGCAGGAATTAACGGAATTCTGGTAGGAGATTCTCTTGGAAATGTGATCCTTGGATATGAGGATACACTTTCCGTAACCATGGAGGATATGATCCACCATGGAGCGGCCGTTTCCCGTGGAGCCAAAAACGCCCTTGTGATGATCGATATGCCATTTATGTCATATCAGACATCTGTTTATGATGCGGTTGTCAATGCAGGACGCCTGATGAAGGAAGGCCGTGGCAATGCAGTAAAGCTGGAGGGAGGCAAGGAAGTCTGTCCACAGATCAAAGCTATCGTGGACGCAGGAATCCCGGTATGTGCCCATCTGGGACTGACCCCACAGCATGTCAATGCATTTGGCGGCAATAAGGTACAGGGAAAGAGCTCAGAGGCTGCCCAGAGTATTATTGATGCTGCACTTGCCGTACAGGAAGCGGGAGCTTTTGCGGTTGTTCTGGAATGTATTCCTGCAAAGCTCGCACAGATCATCACAGACAAGCTGGAAATTCCAACGATCGGTATCGGTGCCGGTGTGGGCTGCGATGGACAGATCCTTGTATATCAGGATATGCTTGGAATGTTCTCGGATTATTCTCCAAAGTTTGTAAAAAGGTTTGCTGAGGTCGGAGAGGTCATGAAGGAAGGCTTTGCCAAGTACATAAAGGAAGTACAGGAAAGCACTTATCCGGCTGAGGAACACACTTTTAAGATAGATGATGACGTATTGGATAAGCTGTATTGATCAAATGATGTACAGTATATAGGACAGTCCGGAATACCGGACAGAAGATCAGATATTTCGTAAAATTCAGTCGATGATATGACAGCGTGAAAGGAAGTAAGACAAAATGAAAATTGTAAATACAGTAGCAGAGGTAAGAGAACAGGTAAAAGAATGGAGAAAACAGGGTCTGACCGTAGGATTGGTGCCAACCATGGGATATCTCCATGAGGGTCACAAAAGTCTGATCGACCGTGCCGTAGCAGACAATGACTGCGTGGTTGTCAGTGTATTTGTAAATCCAATGCAGTTTGGACCAAGCGAGGATCTGGAAAGCTATCCAAGAGATATGGACAGGGATGCCGCCCTCTGTGAGGACGCAGGAGCAAGCCTGATCTTCCATCCGGAGCCATCGGAAATGTATCATGATGATTTCTCAAGCTTTGTGGATATGAGTACGCTGACTGGCGGTCTTTGTGGAAAGACAAGACCGATTCATTTCCGTGGAGTTTGTACCGTTGTTTCCAAGCTTTTTAATATCGTGACACCGGACAGAGCATATTTCGGACAGAAGGATGCCCAGCAGCTGGCGGTGATCCGTCATATGGTATCCGATCTCAACTTTGGCATCGAGATCGTGGGCTGCCCGATCATCCGCGAGGAGGACGGTCTGGCCAAAAGTTCCAGAAATACGTATCTTAGCCCGGAGGAGAGAAAAGCGGCTCTCGTATTATCACGCTCCTTGAAGCTTGGTAAAAAGCTGATCGAAGACGGCGAGAAGGACGCCAAGAAAGTGATCGCAGCCATTCGTGCAGAGATTGAAAAGGAGCCTCTGGCAAAGATTGATTATGTGGAGATCGTAGACTGGAATACTCTGGAACCGGTAGAGAGCACGGAGGGAGAAATCCTGACGGCAATGGCGGTTTATATCGGCAAAACAAGACTGATCGATAACTTTATTAAGTAATAAAAGGAGATTGAACAATATGCAGATTACAATGTTAAAGGGCAAGATCCATCGTGCCGTTGTACAGCAGGCGGAGCTCAATTATGTGGGAAGTATTACTGTAGATCCGGAGTTGATGGAGCAGGCGGGAATTTTGGAATATGAACTGGTTCAGATCGTGGATGTGGAAAACGGCAATCGTTTCGAGACATATACTATCGCCGGAGAACCGGGGAGTGGCATGATCTGTCTGAACGGAGCAGCGGCAAGACAGGCGCAGGTAGGAGATCATGTGATCATTATGTGCTACTGCCAGATGACGCCGGAGGAGGCAAAGGATCACAAGCCGAAGGTAGTTTTTGTGGATGAAGAAAATCACATCAGCCGTGTGACAAATTATGAAAAGCACGGACAGTTATCGTAAGGCTGAAAAGATCTGATCGAGGTGTCGTATTTATATCACAATAAGCTGTCCTAAAAACAGGACAGCTTATACAGCAAGGAGAAATGGACATGTTAAAGGGAAAAACAATCGTACTGGGTGTGACAGGCAGTATTGCCGCTTATAAAATTGCAAATCTCGCAAGTATGCTGGTAAAGCTTCATGCAGATGTGCAGGTGCTTATGACACAGAATGCCACCAATTTTATTCATCCAACGACATTTGAGACGCTGACAAGCCACAAGTGTCTGATCGATACATTTGACCGCAATTTTCAGTACAGTGTAGAGCATGTAGCTCTGGCAAAGCAGGCGGATGTGGTACTGATCGCACCGGCTTCTGCCAATGTGATCGGCAAGCTTGCCAATGGTATTGCAGATGATATGCTGACTACAACGGTTATGGCATGCCGCTGCAAAAAGATCATTTCTCCGGCGATGAATACGGCTATGTATGAGAACCCCATCGTCCAGGACAATCTTAAAAAATTAAAACATTACGGTATGGAGATCATCGAACCGGCAGTGGGATTACTGGCATGCCACGACGTCGGAGCCGGAAAGCTGCCGTCCGAGGATATCCTGTTACAGTATATTTTGAGAGAGGCCGCCTGCGAGAAGACCATGGCAGGTAAGCGGGTTCTTGTAACAGCAGGTCCCACTGTGGAAGCGATCGATCCGGTTCGCTATATCACCAATCATTCCACCGGAAAGATGGGATATGCCATCGCGCGGGAGGCAATGCTTCGGGGTGCACAGGTAACACTGGTGACCGGCCCTGTTGCGATCGATCCGCCGATGTTTGTGGATGTGGTATCGGTGACAAGTGCGGCAGATATGTTCGACGCCGTGACCGGCCGGGCCCCGGAGCAGGATATCATTATCAAGGCGGCTGCGGTTGCGGATTACACACCTGTCACCACAGCAACCGAAAAGATCAAAAAGAAGGATGGGGATAACGCCATTGCACTGACCCGTACCAAGGATATCCTCGGATGGCTGGGAGAGCACCGCAGAGAGGGACAGTTCCTTTGTGGCTTTTCTATGGAAACGCAGAATATGTTGGAAAACTCCCGTCAGAAGCTGATGAAAAAGAATGTGGATATGATCGTTGCCAATAATCTCAAGGTGCAGGGCGCCGGATTTGGCGGTGATACTAACGTGGTGACACTGATCACAGCAGACGGTGCAACAGAGCTGCCACTGCAGTCCAAAGAGGAAGTGGCAGGAAAGCTCTTAGAAGAGATTATGGGGAAAATGCAGGGGTGACAAAATGCCTCCCAAGAGGGCAGGCTAGGAGTTTTTCGAAACTATGTCATGCGCAGAAAATTTGCGCTGATAAATGATGTTTTGTAAATATGGAAGAATGTTATCATAATGGAACAGACTGGAATCAGTCTGTTCTTTTCATGTATAGAAAAAGTTTTTTCGTGAGGTGAATATATTGATAAAAAATACAAATAAAACATTTGAAAAATATTATTAGATGATGTAGAGTTTGTGTTCCGTAAGAAATATAGCGAAACAATGACGCTTACATATATTTAACGCTGCAGTATTATAGACGATGTAACAATAACGTTTTTGTAGAGGTGTCTAACATGGATGTATAAAGATAATTTAAGATGCTAATGATGATGGACGGTATATAATTGACAAATTATAAACATAGTGATATAATCTGAATATACTATTTTATAGATGGTAAAAATTGAAATGTAAAATTAAAAAGATAAATTGTAATAAAAAGGACCCAATTCGATTTTTGAATGGAGAATTAAGGAAGGAGGGACAGGGAAAGCGAGGACGAACTTAGTTAGTGCCGAATATTAATGAAAATCTATGCATAACAGATATGAAAGGAGATGAAAATGAATGGAAAGGTACGGATGTAATAAGGAGCTTATACAATATTTAAAATGATTATATGAGGAGGAAAATGTATGAATAGAAGAACAAGTAATATAATGAGTGTGATCGTAATTATAGCAGTCGTTTTGTGCCAGTTTAATAGTATAATAGTTGCAAATGCTAAGACAAGTGGAGTGGAGTATTTTGTTGATCAAAATATTAGCAGGGATGAAAAGGATTTTGTGATGAAAAATAAAGATGAGTATTTGAAAATAATTTCATCGGATAAGAACTTATGTGCAAATTTATCGATCACGTCAGAAGATCTCGAAATAGGCAAGCCATTTCTTATATATTATCCTGATATTACTCAAGAAATGGTTGATTATTATCCTGTGATATATAAAAAACATGTTATTTGTACTATTGATGTTGTAACAACTAGTCAAGGATATTCTGTTGGATTTAGTGATGAGTTTGTTGATTTATTAAATGAGAATAATTATATCTCCAATCCATGTATATTTTACTATACTGAAGGAAAAATTTATATACAAAATCGAATGTATAAGAAATTCACAGGACTACATATAGATATACGGAATAAGAATTCGACAAATGTACAAAAAGGTGAATTTTCTAAAAAAACATTTTATGATAAACAAAAAATTATATGCAGGGATATACCAAAATTTAAAAAGGTAACTTTAGGATACGAGGATGAAATTGATTATCGATTAAAAAAATATAAAACAACTTTGTCATTGCATAATCCTATGGGACAGTACGATAAGGGAATGTGTTGGGCGGCATCTACTGCTACGGTGGTTAATTATGTTAAGAAAAAAGGAGTTACAGCGTATGATGTATGCAATTTGATGGGAATAAATTATAATAAAGGTGCTTCGATGTATGTTGCAAGGGATGCATTGAGTCGATATGGCATATCAAATTATAATAATGTATTGGGAGGAGCATGTTCGCAAGCATGCATACGAGAGAACATAGATAATAACCATTTATTGCTTGCGGGAGGAACCAATGATCAATATGGCATGGAACATATGGTTGTAATTTGTGGATATGAAGATAAGAATGTTACAAGATATAAGATTTGGAATCCTGCTAATAAAAATGGGCAGGGAGGATATGGTGTAAGACAATATAATGATGGTATATGTGCAGTAGTAAGTGGTATATCATTTCAATGGAGGTCTACGCTTTGTGTAAATTAGTATGAGGGGGAGCGTATGAAAAAGTGGAAAAAATATGCATGTATTGGATGTCTTTTTGTTTTTGCAATATGTGTCATTGTCATAGTTGATCATAAGAAAACCAAATCGCCGGTTCAGGACAAAACAACTACGGATGTGAGGAAAGACTATGACATTTTGAGAGCCGGTGAACTGGATATGAACCGGGTGACGGATCAATATCTTTTATCGGTGGAGGAATTACTGGAAAATGGATCGGAGGGTGAACAGGTAAAAGAAATGATACGATCTGTCGGCAGCCGGTTAGTGCATAAGAAAACAGGCAGATTATATGTATCAAAGCAACCGGTTTATTTCTGGGATGCAGGACAGAGCCAGGTATATGAAAAGCAGGTTCTGTTGATGGTCTTTGATGAGTCTCTGTCCAGGATAGGATGCTGCAAGCTTCAGATGGATTATGACAGCTCAGGGAAAAAACGCACTGTTTCAGATAATGAGGGGTCGGTGTATCAGGACGCAAAATATTTATTGAAAGATAAATCGCAGGAATTTGCATATGTGAGTGTGGAATCAGACAAGACGCCTTTTTGGAGAGAGGATCTTCTGATGGATGACAAGAGCAGCATCGTGACAGGAACCGGTGGATGGGGCAGTTTTTCAGTGACTGCGAAGGGAGATTATTTTGGAGCGCTCAGGAAGGTCGAGGGTATGACGTTTTCTTATAACAATCTGACAAAGAAGCAGAATCTGATCGAAATAGAATGGTAGCTCCGGAAAATACCGGAAAGGATATTGGTTGAGGAGATGCAGTATGGACCGGTTCAGGGAGGAGATGTATTAATGCCTAATACTTTACCTCCACCAGAAACAGACCCGGTGCCGGTGCGGTAAATCCTGCCTCCCTGCGGTCAAGTGACTGCAGGATGCGGGGGATATCCCCGGCAGATCTCTGACCGCTTCCCACCTCAAGGAGTGTTCCGGTCAGGATACGTACCATATGATATAAAAATCCATTGCCATAGAAATCCAGAGTGATCCGGTCGTTATCGTTTGCGATCCGGATATCCCGGATGGTACGGACAGTGGATTTTTTCATGTGGCGGTTGTCGCAGAAACTTTTAAAATCATGTTCCCCTGTCAGATATGCTGCGGCTTTTTTCATCTCTGCAATATCATAAGAAATGCGTGGCTCATGTTCCACCGGGATCCTGGCAGCATAGCGGCGTTCAAATACATCCGGCACTACTGCATTGTCGATCACATAGCGGTAGTGCTTTTCCTTTGCATTAAGTCTGGCATGGAAGCGTGCAGGGGCTTTCTCTACGGAAATGACACGGATGTCCATGGGAAGTGCATGATTAAAATAATCCCGGATATAATCAGTATCGGCAAATATTTTCTCGCAGCGGAAATTTGCCACCTGTCCCAAAGCGTGGACACCGGCATCTGTCCGGCCGGAGCCGTTGACATCGGTTGGTGTACCGGTGAACTTTCCGGCAATAGTTTCCAGCTTTGCCTGTATGGTATTGTCTGTATTTCCCTGCTTTTGCCAACCGCTGTAACGGGTGCCGTCGTACTGCAGGATGAGTTTGTAATTATTCATAGTAATCCTCATTTCCGGATGGATCTAAAATTGTTTTATGCCACATATTTTATCAGAATACATTTTGTGATTCAAGAATGTTTGCGCATGAAGCCGGTCATATCTTTATAAATCTTTCATATATTTCCATAGATTCTCTGTTGATGAAAAATCTCATCAGGTGTAAAATAGAACCATCAAATTGTACGACAAATCGATCACATCGATGTAATTGTCAGATTTTAAAGGAGGTAAATGATTATGGCAAGGTTTACGTTACCAAGAGATCTGTATCATGGCAAAGGGGCACTGGAGGCTCTGAAGGATTTTGAAGGAAAGAAGGCGATCATCTGCGTGGGCGGCGGTTCCATGAAGAGAAACGGTTTTCTGGATAAGGCGATCGGTTACCTGAAGGAAGCAGGCATGGAGGTTGATCTGATCGAGGGCATTGAGCCGGATCCGTCTGTAGACACCGTTATGAAGGGCGCAGCGAAGATGCAGGAGTTCCAGCCGGACTGGATCGTCGCCATGGGTGGTGGTTCACCGATCGACGCTGCCAAGGCAATGTGGATCAAGTATGAGTACCCGGATGTGACTTTTGAGGATATGTGCAAGGTGTTCGGTCTGCCGAAGCTCCGTACCAAGGCAAAGTTCTGTGCAATTTCTTCTACATCAGGTACGGCAACCGAGGTGACGGCATTCTCCATCATCACGGATTATGAAAAGGGTATCAAATATCCGATCGCTGACTTTGAGATCACACCGGATGTTGCGATCGTGGATCCGGAGCTTGCGGAGACGATGCCGAAGAAGCTGGTGGCACATACCGGTATGGATGCCATGACCCATGCGATCGAGGCGTATGTTTCCACGGCAAACTGTGATTATACGGATCCGCTGGCACTTCATGCGATCAAGATGATCCAGAGAGATCTCGTCGGTTCCTACGAGGGAGACATGGAGAAGAGAGACAGTATGCACAATGCACAGTGTCTTGCCGGTATGGCATTCTCCAATGCACTTCTTGGTATTGTGCATTC
Organism: uncultured Lachnospiraceae bacterium; assembly: GCA_934338765.1. GTDB lineage: Bacteria > Bacillota > Clostridia > Lachnospirales > Lachnospiraceae > Jutongia. The sequence goes on from CAKRHL010000001.1 coordinate 39,808, forward strand.
CATGGCGCACAAGACAGGAGCTGCCTTTGCTGATTATGGCGCACATATTATCCACGGCGCAGCCAATGCCATGTATCTGCCAAAGGTTATCGCGTTTAACGCAAAGGATCCGACAGCGAAGGAGCGTTATGGAGAGATCGCGGATTTCATGAAGCTTGGCGGAAGTAATGATGATGAGAAGGTAGATCTTCTGATCAAATATCTTCGCAGTATGAATGACGCTTTAAATATCCCGCATTGTATCAAAAACTATGGTCCGGACAGTTATCCGACAGAGGAAGGGTTTGTTCCGGAGAATGTATTCTTAGAGAGACTGCCGGAGATCGCAGCCAATGCGATTCTGGATGCATGTACCGGTTCCAATCCTCGTCAGCCATCCCAGGAAGAGATGGAAAAACTGCTGAAATGCTGTTACTATGATACAGAAGTGGATTTCTGATGTTCGATCACTTTTCCATCTGAAAGTACCTTTTTATACTTTTCGGAGTCAATGCTTTTGACAGGATGCGGACATTAATGATAAATTTTCTCGATTAAGGCAAATGAGAAAATTGAGTTAGTAAGGTTTTCCTCTTGTAAAAAACAAAAAATTGTATTAGAATGTGGTTATACTAAGAAAAGGAGGATTTTTAAAATGGCATATGTTATTGGAGATGATTGTGTAAGTTGTGGCGCTTGTGCAGGCGGATGTCCTGTAGGAGCTATTGCAGAAGGTGCTGAGCACTATGAGATCGACGCTGATTCTTGCATCAGCTGTGGCGCTTGTGCTGGTACATGTCCTTCTGGAGCTATTTCAGAGGAGTAATTATTACACATGAATTACCGGACTGTCCTCGATGGCTTCACCGTGGACAGTCTTTTCCTTTTCAAAACCAACAATGAGATTTTTAGAAAGATACGCAGTTTGGACAGAGAGTCTGATCCTGTGTAAGATGGAGGATTAAAATGGACGCTAGAGTAAATAAAGATATGATCATTAGTGATATGCTTCAGATCGATCCGGGTATTGCCGCTGTATTGATGGCATCCGGTATGCATTGTGTAGGCTGCCCTGCATCACAGGGAGAGAGCCTGGAGGAGGCTGCTATGGTTCATGGCCTTAATGCAGATGAGCTGATTGAAACCGTAAATGGCTATCTGGCAAAGAAATAATATGTTATGCAGCTCTGGGATCGCCGTCGTGTGAAAGCACGAGACATCCTTTGCGGCATCATACACATTTACAGAAAAATCCCTGATACAAACTGCTGCACCGGTTTGTATCAGGGATTTTGTGTTTTATTTTATTTGCGCGAAGGCAAAGTGAGGATGGATCAAAAGCTTAAATGCTGGCCAGAACCTGTAGTGCATGTTCCTGGATCAGCGGTTCGTAATGCTCCTCATAGTAAGAGTGGCTGGCATACATATTGTGTACCGGTCTGCCATACTCGCTCATGATATTGCAGATCTTATTGAACTCCTCAGGGCTATGCTCTGATTTGTGTGCGATCAGATAATAAATACCGGTTTTTTCATCCTTATAAACGGTATTGGAACCATAATAAGTATATACCAGATATTCCGCAAGGCTTGTGAGATCATGAAGACTCTGAAATGAGAAAATCTTGATCACATCCCGGCTGGCGGTATAATCCTTTGTCTTAGGACGCCGCTCCATACCCAACGCCTCAGAAAGTGAGATGAAGTCACCATCGGATGTATTGCTCTGATCCGTATCATCGGATAAAGAAGATGACGCTGTGTCGGAGGCCGGTAGTGTGGAATCCATAAGTATATCACTGTCAAACAGATCCAGATCCGACATGTTGTCGTCCTCGATCGTAAAGACATTGTCCATGTCATCATCATCCACGTTGTCGAAATCAGAATCATCATCTGTAAAATGAGAAAAACGGGTATCGAGCTCGTCCGGATCATCCACTTTGGTGATTACAAGAACGAGACTGTCAGGATACATAGGGATCGCTTCCACCATCAGGGGAATATCATCCGCTTCAAATCCAAATTCATAAGATGCCTGCTGCATCATATCGCGAAACAGAGCCTTTGCTTTGTCACTGCCATAGGCAAGCTCGCTGATCCGAAGCTCACGATCACTTAAATCCTTTTGATTTAAAGTACAGCGAATCTGATGATCATTAATTTTTTCGATACGCATAGGCTCACTTCCCTTCTATATTTTCTGTCCTGAATGAAATCGATTCATCCAAACAGGTGAACTTCTTATTTAAGTTGATTATAAAATATTCTTACGCATAAGTCAATTTTGCGTTCCTCCTTATTTTTTGTTGATTTTAACCAGGAAATACTGGCATTTTCTTGGTGGATTTCTATTATCTGTATTTTTAAGATGAAAAATGACTTAAAACTGATTTTTTGCCTTGGACGGTTGTATAAATATAACAATAAACAAGGGATTATTTCGGCGTCAAATGCCCTGTTTCAGGGTTGTCATTGGGTGTTTTACTGTCGTATAATTGGAACTGGAGAGACAATCCTGAGAAATGGAGAAAGGAGGTTGTTTAAAATGTCAGACGTATAAAGGCACATATCCTGTATATTCAGGGAGGAGTTTCTCCGGTCAGCAGTAAATGTTATTTTAGGTGGGATGAGCAGGAAAGCGTATCACAAATTTGTACTTCCGTGTCATCCGTATTATGGGAGGGTGTGTCTATGAAGGAAAACACAAGTGATTTGAAAGAACAGATGTATTCGTGGATATTGGCGGAAATGGAGCAGGCGGAGGCTGCCGGCTTAAGCGTTTCTGTGGATGGAAGACCCTATACCCTGGCAGAGACAGAGCGGCTTCATCAGGTGATGGAGGAGGCTTATTACATGAAGGATTATGTCGGGGATCGTCAGGGACGGATCACGCAGATTGATTTTGAACGCTTGGATCATGTCTGACAAAGTCTGTACTGTGTATGGCAGATATATGCCTGCAATAAATGCGAAGCTGTATTAGAACCTTTTAAAACCTGATTAAAACAGATGTGCCGTTTGGAAACCGTTGGCCCGGGGAACACACAGGCACATCTGATTTTCATTTTGTTTCATTGATTTTACAGAACAGGGCGTCTGCATAAAATGCGAGGATTGATTGTACATTGGAAAAGTGATATACTTTTTTCAAGTATACGTATTTGATAAAGATTGATCCGTTTACGTTATTTTATTATAGAAAAGAGGGACTGAACCATGAACAAACAAAAGAAATTGATGATTCCGTTTATAGCACTTCTGGTTCTTGCGGTCATTATCACGGCAATTGCGCTGTTGGTAAGACGTTATATGCCTAGCAACAAAGAAATGCCGCTGGACGATTATTTCAAGGTTTCAGAGGGGGAGATGCAGGTAATCCTGCAGGATCAGATTTATGACACAAAGGCTCTTTATGAGGGAGACCGGATTTATGTAGATTTTGGGATGGTTCACGATTATCTGAATCCGCGCTTCTATTGGGATTCCGGGGAGAATCAATTGCTGTACACCACTTCTACCGCAGTGATATCCGCATCCGTAGACAGCAATGACTATTATACCAACAAGAGCAAGGCATCTATGGATTACCCGATTGTAAAGGTGAAGGGGGATACGGCGTACGTGGCGTTGGACTATGTTAAGGAACATACGGCGCTGGATTATAAGAAGTACGATAAACCGGACAGGGTCGTGATCACATATCGTTACAATGAGAAGGCAGATTATGCCAAGGCTAAAAAGAAAGCAAAGATACGTTACCGTGCCAGCATAAAGAGTGATATATTGGTAAAGCTGGAGGAAAACGCCAGGGTGCGTGTTTTAGAGCAGGGAGACAGCACAAAGTCGGGAGACGGCAATGCTTCTTCGTTCGATAAGGTAATGTCAGCCGACGGTGTAGTCGGTTATATCCGCAAGAAGGATCTGGGAAAGATATTCCAGTCAGAATATACTACAGATTTCAAGGAGGAGCAGTATTCTCATATCCTGAAAGATGGCAAGGTTAATCTGGTATGGCATCAGGTGACGAACAGCTCTGCCAATGATGGAGTTCTCAATCTGCTTAATGCGACAAAGGGAGTCAATGTTGTGGCACCGACATGGTTTACCGTTTCCGGCAATCATGGAGAGATCACATCTCTTGCCAGTGATACATATGTATCCAGAGCAAGGAGTCTTGGTGTGGATGTATGGGGTGTCTGCAACGATTTCAGTAATGACAGCAAGATCGGCAAGGTGTTGGCAAGCACAACTACAAGACAGAAGCTGGTAAAAAATCTCATCGCGGAGGCGATCAAATACAGCCTGGATGGTATCAATATTGATTTTGAGCATGTCAGAAAGGCTAATGGTGATGATTTTATCCAGTTTATCCGTGAGCTTGGTATTATGTGCCGGAATAATGGTGTTGTTTTGTCGATCGATAATTATCCTCCTACATCGTATTCCATGTACTATAACCGTAAGGAACAGGCTGCCGTGGCGGACTATGTGATCACCATGGCGTATGATGAGCATTTTGCGGGTTCTGAGGAGGCCGGACCGGTGTCATCCCTGAATTACGTCAAGGATTCTACAGCCAATACCTTAAAGGAAGTGCCTGCGGAGCAGACGATCATGGCATTGCCGTTTTACAGCCGTCTCTGGAAAGAAACCACCAAGGATGGCAAGGTAAAGCTGAGTTCAGAGGCATATGGCATGCGTTCTGCCAAGGAGGTTATGGTAGATGCAGGGGCTGCATTTGACTGGAATGATGACAGTGGAATGAATTATGCGGAATACACCAAAGATGGTGTTGTTTATAAAATGTGGCTTGAGGATCAGACCTCTCTGGAGGAGAAAATGAAAGTTGTTTCAGAGAGCAAAACAGCCGGTTATGCATTTTGGAAGCTGGGGCTTGAGGATTCCGCCGTGTGGGATATGATCATCAAGTATATGTAGTCTGATCGTTGTATTCTATCTGATCCGGTATATTCATAATATAAAATAAAAGCAGTATACCGGAGTAGGTAAAATGAAAAATAAACTAGACAGAGTGATGGGAATTTTGATCCTGGGGCTGGCATTGGTGGCAATGATATTTGAAACAGGCAATGCTGTTTATACATGGTTCAGACAAAATGACAGCAGCCGGCGCTATACGATAGTGATCGATCCGGGACATGGAGGCAATGATCCCGGCAAGATTGGGATCAACGCTGTGTTGGAAAAGGATGTCAATCTGGCGATTTCCCTGAAGCTGAAGGAGATTTTGGAGCAGAATGACTGCCGGGTGATCATGACCAGAGAGGCGGATCAGGGGCTTTATCAGGAGGGGGACACCAACAAAAAGGTGGCTGATCTGCATGCAAGATGTCAGATCATCAACGATAGCGGTGCAGATGCTGTGATCAGTATTCACCAGAACAGCTTTACTTCCGAAAGCTCCAAGGGAGCACAGGTTTTTTATCAGGCAGCATCCGGAGAGGGAAAGCTGCTGGCTGAAATTTTACAGGAGCAGATGGTGTCCGGGCTTGATCCGGATAATAACAGGGTGGCAAAAGCAAATAGTGATTATTATATGTTAAAAAATACTCAGGCGCCCATGGTGATAGTGGAATGTGGATTTTTATCAAATTCTCAGGAGGCGGAGTTGTTGACGCAGGAGGCATATCAGCGCAGAGTGGCATGGACTGTGGCTCTTGGAGTGTTGCAGTATGTGAGCGGAGGTCATAATTGAGATGAAAACGATAATGCAAACGATAAATCCGGAAAGCTTTCAGGATGAAGAGCTGCAGGAAGCATGCAAAATACTGCAGCAGGGAGGACTGGTGGCATTTCCAACAGAGACGGTATATGGATTGGGAGGAGATGCCCTGCGGCCGGAGGCATCGGCTAAGATTTATGAGGCCAAGGGACGTCCGTCAGACAACCCTCTGATCGTACACATCGCAGATATGGAAGCGTTGGAGGATGTGGCGCAGAATATTCCCGAGGCAGCGTATAAACTGGCCCGGCATTTCTGGCCGGGACCGTTGACGATGATCTTTTCCAAAAAGGAAAAGGTGCCAAAGTCAACCACGGGGGGACTTGACACCGTGGCAGTCAGAATGCCGAGTCATCCCATCGCCAGAGCACTGATCCGTGAGTCGGGAGTTTATATAGCAGCCCCCAGTGCCAATACATCAGGCAGACCCAGTCCCACGAAGGCTGAGCATGTGCAGGAGGATCTTGATGGCAGGATTGATATGATCATTGATGGCGGAGCTGTCGGGATCGGACTGGAGTCCACGATCGTGGATATGAGTACAGGTATTCCGACGATCCTGCGTCCGGGATACATCACAAAGGAAATGCTGGAGGAGGTTTTAGGACAGGTGCAGGTAGATCCGGCGATACTTGCGAGAAAGATCGATCCTAATATTGTAGCAAAGGCTCCGGGCATGAAATATCGTCATTATGCACCGAAGGGGCAGATGACCATCGTTGAGGGAGATACAGAAAAGGTGATTGAGGCGATCAACACCTTCTGCCGGGACAAAATGAAGGAAGGAAGATCTGTGGCAGTGATCGCAACAGAGGAGACCAGGGGACGTTATCAATGTGACAATATCCGGAGTATCGGTTCCCGCAGGACAGAGGGGTCGATTGCAGCCGGATTATATGATATACTGAGAGAAATGGATCATATTGGAGCAGAATATATATTTGCGGAGAGCTTTGAACAGGATTCGCTGGGAAAGGCGATCATGAACCGGATGTTGAAGGCAGCAGCATATCATGTGATCAATGTTTAGAGAGGGGTACTGATTATTGGATTATTCGAAGATTATATTTGTCTGTACGGCAAATACGTATTTGAGCCCTGTGGCAGAGGCGATGTACAGGCAGTTTACAGAGCAGCAGAGGGAGACTGCCCGGCAGCAGGGACAAAGGGTGCCGTCATTTCCGACGTGCTGTTCCAGAGGGCTGGTGGTTTTGTTTTCAGAGCCGATCAGTCCGAAGGTAAATGTATCGTTGAGTCAGCATGATCTGAAGCCATGCTCCCATGAGAACTCGGTACCTTTGGAACAGTTTGATATCGCAGAGGATACCCTTGTGCTCACCATGACATTTAGTGAGAAGGTTGCGTACCTTGAGAAATATCAGGGGGGCGAGGTATATACTTTAGGAGAGTATGTTGGAGAGGATACGGATATTGCAGATCCTTATGGTGGAGAAGAGGAGCAATATGATATGTGTTATCATGAGATTGCCCGGCGGATCCGGAAAGTCATACAGATTTTAATGAAAGAGGAAGAAAATGAAGGAGGACAAGCATAATGATAGCATTGGGAAGTGACCATGGCGGTTATGGTTTGAAGCAGGAGATCATCAGACATCTGGAGGAAAAGGGAATTGAGTATAAGGATTACGGATGTTATGATGAGAGTCCCTGTGACTATCCTGTATTTGGCAGAAAGGCAGCACAGGCAGTAGCCTCCGGAGAATGTGAAAAGGGCATTCTGATCTGTGGCACCGGGATTGGAATATCCATTGCGGCCAACAAGATCAAAGGGATCCGTGCGGCGCTCTGTCATGATGTGTTTAGTGCAAAGGCCACAAGGGAGCATAATGATGCCAATATGCTGGCAATGGGAGCCCGGGTGGTTGGACCCGGACTGGCATTGATGATTGTTGATACATTTTTAAACACAGAGTTCTCAAATGCGGAGCGTCATCAGAAAAGAATTGATATGTTGGAGGAATAATACTCTTGACACTCTTCATATCAAGTATTAAAATTGGATTCAGTGAATCAATCGTATACATGCATGGAATGTATACAGAATGGAGGAATAGTTATGGCAAAGAAAGATATCGATTGGCATAACCTGGGATTTGGTTATGTAAAAACGGACAAGAGATATGTGTCCAATTTCAAAGATGGCGCATGGGATGATGGTGCGTTGATCAGTGATGATACGATTACGATCAGTGAGTGTGCCGGAGTGCTTCAGTATGCACAGACCGTATTTGAGGGTCTGAAAGCGTATACCACAGAGGATGGTCATGTGGTGTGCTTCCGTCCGGATTTAAATGCAGAGCGTCTTGAGCAGTCAGCAAAGAGATTGGAAATGCCTGCTTTCCCACAGGATCGTTTTGTAGATGCGATCGTACAGACAGTAAAAGCAAATATTGATTATGTTCCACCTTATGGTTCCGGTGCAACTCTTTACATACGTCCATATATGTTTGGTACCAATGCTGTTATCGGTGTAAAGCCTGCAGATGAGTATCAGTTCCGTGTATTTACTACACCGGTTGGACCATACTTCAAGGGCGGTGCAAAGCCGATTACAATCCGTGTTTCTGATTTTGACCGTGCGGCTCCTCATGGGACAGGTCATATCAAGGCTGGTCTGAACTATGCTATGAGTTTACATGCTATCGTAGATGCACACAATCAGGGATTTGCTGAGAATGTATATCTGGATGCAGCTACCCGTACCAAGATTGAGGAGACAGGTGGAGCAAATATCCTGTTTATTACAAAGGACAATAAGGTGGTTACACCGAAGTCCAACAGTATCCTTCCGTCTATTACACGTCGTTCTTTGCTGATTGTAGCCAAGGAGTACCTTGGTCTTGAGGTTGAGGAGAGAGAGGTTTACCTTGACGAGGTTAAGGACTTTGCAGAGTGTGGTCTTTGCGGAACTGCAGCGGTTATCTCTCCGGTTGGCAAGATCAATGATCATGGCAAGGAGATTTGCTTCCCAAGTGGTATGGAGGAGATGGGACCGATCACCAAGAAGCTGTATGAGACACTGACAGGTATCCAGATGGGACGCATCGAGGCTCCTAAGGGCTGGATCAAGGTGATCGAGTAAATATGATCATAAAAATAGGGCAAGTTGGCCGAATAGGCAGACAGAGGCTTTAAAAAATAAAAGACATCGAATGTGTGACTGTGTTTTTCCGAAACAATTTCGGGAGAGACACAGAGACATATTCGATGTCTTTGTTGTTTTATAGGACATGGGCGATGGATTTCCTACAGAGATCATAGTCCGTCAACCTGTTTGGCGAGCAGCAGCCGGTCTCCTGGATGTATCTCCTCGGAGGTGAGCCCGTTAAGCTCCATAATGCTTTCCGGGGAGGTTTGATATTCCTTTGCAATATCCCAGAGACTACTGTTGTCACTAACGATAAAGCCTACAATGCCCGGCATTTTCTGAAGACGTTCCAGATCCTGGGGAGCCTCTTCGATCCGGGTAATGACATTACAGCTGGTAGAGGTGAAGACGATCGCACTAACGCTGAGAACCACCTTTGCTTCGATTTCCGTAGTGTCCAACATGATCACGCTGATCTGGCTGATATCCGTCTGGAGCAGATAGTGATCATTAGGAGAAATTCCCTTGATCTCTATAAAATGCCGGAAGGGAATCACGGCGTTTAGGCTTCCAAGAGGCTGATCGTCGTTTTCTGTAATATATAAGATATCAAGTGCGACAATACCTTCAAGAGCAATGCCGTCTTCCAGGATCTCCTGTTCATCGATCTGAACTTTTCCAGAGGCAGTACAGATCTGAAGGATCCGTTCCTGTTTATCGTCCAGCTTGATCTGATCGGCGACGCGGATCACATTCTGCGTCTTTAACAGCAGCTGTTCGAAGGTGACCGGTTCTCTGGAAAGTGATAATTCACAGGCTGTGGAATAAGCATCTTTCAGGATCGGAAGTTTGATATCTTCATAAAATTTCATAGTCATATTTAATGGAAGCTCAATCTCCATGATCCGCTGTTCTCCGTCTTCGTCCGGCTTTGCCTCGATAGAACCACATCCCGGCTGAAAGATAATATCCGGGATCA
>CAKRHL010000002.1 GCA_934338765.1 uncultured Lachnospiraceae bacterium
ATACGGGCACATTTACGATGTGGCTTATCCGGTCCGTTATTTAACTCAATCATTGCATACAGAATACGTCTCTGAACCGGCTTCAAACCGTCTCGTACATCAGGGAGTGCTCTGGATGCAATAACTGACATTGCGTAATCAATATAAGAGGTCTCCATTTTTTTACGAAGATCAACCTCATGAACTTTATCAAAGATATTCTCGTCCATTTTTCCCTCAACTTTCTGCTGATTCACATTACTTCATGAAAATCAAATTCTATTTCACAAATTACCAGACTATTGTTTATTAAATGTCCAGATTGGTTACATACTGTGCATTTTCCTCAATAAACTCACGACGAGGCTCTACCTTGTCTCCCATGAGTGTATTAAATACAACATCAATCTCGGACTCTGTGCCTTCCTCAATAGTTACACGAAGCAGAATACGCTTTTCCGGATCCATTGTGGTATCCCAAAGCTGGTCTGCATCCATCTCACCCAGTCCTTTGTAACGCTGGATCTTGTTATTGCCATCACGGCCTAGCTCTGTGAGAATCTCATCTAACTCTTTGTCATCATAGGCATAGCGGACTGTTTTATTTTTCTCAATCTTGTAAAGTGGCGGCTTTGCAAGATATACATGTCCCTGACGGATCAGCTCCGGCATGAAGCGATACAAAAACGTCAGCATCAGAGTTGCAATATGTGCACCGTCCACATCGGCATCGGTCATAATAACAATCTTGTCATAACGCAGCTTGCTGATATCGAAATCCTCATCAATACCGGTACCAAATGCTGTGATCATTGCCTTGATCTCGGCATTGCCAAGAATCTTGTCAAGACGCGCCTTCTCTACATTCAGAATCTTTCCACGAAGAGGAAGAATTGCCTGTGTTGCACGGTTTCTGGCTGTTTTAGCACTTCCACCGGCGGAATCTCCCTCTACAATATAAATTTCACAGTTCTTTGGATCCTTATCACTGCAGTCTGCCAGCTTACCCGGAAGTGCTGTACTGTCTAACGCCGTTTTTCTTCTTGTAAGATCTCTTGCCTTTCTCGCTGCGTCCCTTGCTCTCTGGGCAAGCACTGCCTTATCGCAGATTACTTTTGCTACAGTCGGATTCTGCTCCAGAAAATATGTAAGCTGCTCAGAAACAACAGACTCTACGGCACCTCTCGCTTCACTATTACCAAGCTTCTGCTTTGTCTGGCCCTCAAACTGCGGCTCTGAAATCTTAATACTGATAATGGCTGTTAAACCTTCCCTGAGATCCTCACCACTGAGATTTGGATCATTATCCTTTAACAATTTCATACTACGAGCGTAGTCATTAAATGTCTTTGTAATTGCATTACGGAAACCGGTCAGATGAGTACCTCCCTCCGGCGTTGTAATGTTATTTACAAAACTGTACGTTGATTCCTGATAAGAATCGTTATGCTGCAGGGCAACCTCTACATAAACATCTCCTCGCAGTCCCTCGCAATATATAATATCATCATAGAGCTTTTCTTTGCTTTTATTTAAATATTCTACATACTCCTTGATACCACCCTCATAGTGGAAGGTGCGGATCTTTGGCTCCTCCAGACGATTATCCCGGAGAACGATCTTAATTCCTTTGGTAAGAAATGCCATCTCTCTGAGACGTTGTCTCAGGGTATTATAATCGAAATCTGTCTCCTCAAAGATCTCCTTATCCGGAAGAAAACGCACCTCGGTACCATTATGATCCGTGGTGCCGATCTCTTTCAGAGGATACATTACTTTTCCTCTCTCATAACGCTGCTGATAAAGCTTGCCATCCTTGTGGATCTTTACCTCCAGCCATTCGGAAAGAGCATTTACAACAGAAGCACCTACGCCATGCAGACCGCCGGATACCTTATATCCGCCACCGCCAAACTTTCCGCCTGCATGAAGAACAGTAAATACAACCTCTACTGCAGGTTTGTTGGCCTTGTGATTAATGCCCACCGGAATGCCTCGTCCATTATCGATTACGGTAATAGAATTATCCTTCTCAATCGCCACATTAATTTCTGTACAATAACCTGCCAGAGCCTCATCGACAGAGTTATCCACAATCTCATATACCAGATGATGAAGACCACGGATCGATGTACTGCCTATATACATACCAGGTCTTTTACGAACTGCTTCCAATCCCTCCAAAATCTGGATCTGATCTGCTCCATATTCGTTATTTACTTCTGTTCCCATAATTTTCCTCTTTTCTATAAAAACTTCACTTGCGACCTTCTACACTTATAGTACCATTTACAACACGAAAAACCCGGTCTAAGGTCAATTTACCATCAATAAACTCCTCAAGACCTGTACATGTGATGATCGTCTGGGTATCCTGAATATTGTCCAGCAGATAATTCTGCCTGTTGCGGTCAAGCTCTGATAAAACATCATCCAAAAGCAGAACCGGCTGATCATGGATCAACTGTCTCACCAGCTCGATTTCTGCCAGCTTTAAGGATAAAGCACATGTCCTCTGCTGACCTTGAGATCCGTATTTGCGCAGATCCACATCCCCGTTAAAGAAACTCAGATCATCTCTGTGAGGTCCTACGTTCGTTGTCATGAATCTCAGATCCTTTTCCATGCTGTCTTTTAGTTTTTTTTCAAATTCATTTTCGTCTGCGTCAGGCTCATAATGAACATTTAGCTGTTCCCTGCCGCCTGTCAGCTTTTGATTGATATGGTAAACAATTTCTTTTAATTGTTCCACAAACTCTCTGCGCCGTCTGATCAGACGACATCCGTAGTCCAAAAGCTGCTCATCCCATATCTCTAAGGTATCTTTAAGAGATGAGTTATAATAAATCTGCTTCAGCAGTTTATTGCGTTGATTTAAAATTTTGTTGTACTCACCAAGATCATGCAGATAAACATGATCCAACTGGCTGAGCTCCATATTGATAAATCGTCTTCTCTCGGATGGACCGTTTTTAATGATCTTTAAATCCTCCGGAGAAAAAAATATGATATTGATCAATCCCATAAGCTCACTGGAACGCCGAATGGGAATACCATCAATTGCAATCCCCTTTGGCTTGCTTTTGCGTAAATGCATGTCAATCTTATGAGAAATATCATTTTTGGTAAGAATAACACGAATATGTGCCTCATCCTCACCAATACGGATCAGTTCCCGATCCTTGCTGCCTTTATGAGACTTTGTTGTTCCACTTACAAAAAGGGATTCCAAAATATTTGTTTTGCCCTGGGCATTATCGCCATACAAAACATTGATGTGCTCATGAAAGTCCAGCTTTGCTTTCTCGTAATTTCGAAAATTACAAACCTCAACATGATCAATCCGCATTCATCTGAAATCCTTTCTATACTGTAAAATAATATACTATATTTATAATAAATATAATTATTCTGCTAAAACAGTTACTTCTTGTCCTTCATACTCAAACACATCCTGAGGATAAAGCTTTCTTCCTCTGCGGGTATCAACTTCCCCATTTACTTTTACAAGGCCATCCTGAATCACAATTTTAGCTTCTACGCCGGAGTTTACCAGATTTGCCAGCTTCAATGCCTGGCCAAGCTTGATAAAATCATCCGAGATCTGAATTGCTTCCATCTGTTTTTCCTCCAAATTAATTAAAATTAACAGGCAGGATCAAATATACATATGTCTCCTCCATGTTACGGATAAAGCAAGGTGCTTTTGGATTGATCATGTACATTGTGATCTCTTCCTCATCAATTACTTTTAATGCATCCATCAAAAATTTAGGATTAAATCCGATAAGAATATCTTTTCCCTCTTTGGAAATATCAATATCCTCTGACATGGATCCAATACCGGAATTGATTGCAAGACTCATACTTGTATCCTTTACATCAATGATAACCGGTTTCTTTTCAGATTCACGTATCATTAATGTAGTACGGTCAATAGAGTCAAACAGATCCTTTTTATTGACTGTTATTTTAGTTTCATAATCACTGGATAACATCTTATCGATTTTATAATATTCTCCTTCAATGAGACGGGAGAGTACGATAGTTTTATCAAACTCAAATAATACATGCTTATCTGTGAAATACATGCATATCTCATCATCAAGACCACCATTTAAGATCTTGCTGATCTCGATTAAAGTTTTACCCGGAATAATTACACTGACATCATCATAATTTTGTTTAAGATCTACCTTACGGATAGAAATACGATGTCCATCCAGAGAAACTACTTTCAGCTGGGAGCCTTTGATCTCAAAGAGTTCACCTGTCATAACCTTTGTATTTTCATTGTCAGAGATAGAAAATACTGTCTGTCTGATCACTTCTTTTAAAGTAAACTGAGAGATGAGTACGCTTTTATCCTTGACAATCTTAGGCAGATATGGAAATTCGTCTGTATCTTTAACAGGAATATTAAACTTCGCTTTACCGCAGGAAATATTCATAGTGAAGTTTTCATTTACCTTTATGGAAACCTCGTTATAGGGTAATTTACGAATAATTTCGAAGAAAACCTTCGCATTTACAGCTACTGATCCTGGTTCTTTTATATCACCATCAATGATAGTTTCAATGCCAATCTCGAGATCATTGGATATAAGTTTAATGATTCCGTCTTTGGCTTCAATAACCATACACTCCAGAATAGCCATTGTTGATTTACCGGGAATAGCCTTTAAAGATATATTGATACCTTCCAGTAATTTTGACTTGTCACAAATTATGTTCATGTTGATAACTCCTTTCAAAGCGAAGCCAAAAAAAATCCGCATAAATATATAATTATTAATCGTCGTAGTAGTATTAGGGGGCGTTGATAAGTGTATAACCCATGTTAGTCCTTAAAGATCAAGGGATTAGGTGGGGTGATAACTTCAAGGATAAGCTAAGATTAGCTGTGAAATTATCAGGACTTATCAACAAGCTGTATTTTGAGCTTAATTTCCACAAAAAAGAAGTTCACAAAAAATGTTGATATGTGGAATTATTATTGTGGATTTATTTTTTTGATCAGAATGTCAATATCTTTGGCAACCTTGGAATTGGCATCTGTATCCTCTAAAAGTTTCTTGATATTGTCCCTTCCATGAATGATCGTGGAGTGGTCCTTACGGTTAAGATGCTTCTTTATTACATCCAGTGTATTGTTTGTAAGTTCACAGCAAAGGTACATGCATATCTGTCTCGGATGTGAGATATTGCTGCTGCGTTTGCTGGAGAGCAGGTCATTGGTAGAAATATTAAAATGATCCGCTACTGTCTCAATAATGTAGTCTATCGTGATTTCTTTCTTTTTATCCGGTGCGATCATATCGGAAAGAGCCTGTTTTGCCAGGTCCATGGTAATATCGTTATGACGCAGTTTAGAAAAAGCAATCACCTTTGTGATAGCACCCTGAAGCTCTCTGATATTAGATGAGACATTGGATGCAATAAAATCAAGGATACTATCGTCGATAGATAAATTTTCCTCCTGTACCTTGCGGCGCAGGATTGCCATACGTGTTTCATAAGTAGGTGGCTTAATATCTACGGTCAGTCCCATCTCAAAACGGGAACGAAGACGTTCTTCCAGTGTTTTCATAGTAGCAGGATGTTTATCGGACGATATAACGATCTGCTTCTGGGACTCATACAGATGATTAAAAGTATGGAAAAATTCCTGCTGCATGGTTTCCTTGCCAATGATAAACTGAATATCATCGATCAGCAGGACATCTACATTACGGTATTTATTACGAAACTCCTGCATGGAGTTGGAACCGTCGCCCTTTTTATCACGGATTGCCTCTACAATTTCATTGACAAAGGACTCGCTGGTAACATAAACAACACGCTGAGTATTGTCACGGTCAATGATGTAATTGCCAATTGCATGCATTAAATGTGTCTTTCCAAGTCCGGCACCTCCATATATAAAGAGAGGATTGTAGATATCTCCGGGCTCCTCAGCCACTTTCAATGAGGCGGCATGAGCATAGTCATTATTATCGCCAACCACGAAATTATCAAATGTATATTTTGAGCTGATAAAAGGATGATCCTTACTAGGTAGAGAATTGTTGGTAAATGTCTCTACAGGAGTCGTATTAATTTCATTTTTAGAAATATAAGTAATATCATACTTAACATTAGTCATTTCCTCAATCGTTACCTGAAGAAATGTACTGTATCTTTTTTCGATAAAGCTTTTATTGCTGCCAACCTTTGCATCATCGATCAGAATGGTGAGATTCTTTCCGGAAATGGAATGCACTTTCAAAATCTTAATAAAAGTATTGAAGGCGGGATCCGATATATCAAAGTTAACTCTCATATTTTCAAGAATCTCGTCCCATTTTTCATAAAGTTCGTTTTCCACTTCAAGGTACCCCATTTCTAAAGTATAAATTAAGTCATCCTGCAATGTTTCATATATAGAAACAAATGGACAAGCAGCCTCTTATGAGTAGAATCATTGCATTTGCTTGTCTATCTTTATCTATTTTATATCATATAGGCAAAAAATACAAGAACAAAGTAATATACATTGATTCAAAAGTAATGCACATCAATCCACATATAATCTCAATATTGTGGAAAACTATGTGAATATTGTGGATAACTCTTAGAGCAGGCATTTTTGTTGAGTTTTTAACAATTGTGGATAACTTTGTGAATAACTTTGGGGACAATATGTGATTTATCCACAATTTGTGCATAAAATGTTTATAAGTATAGGGTGAACAGATTTTCTATCCACTATTGTAGAATACCATAAACACTGTATTTGTTTGTTGATTTTTCTATATGTGTATCATGTGGATATTTTTGCACACAATGATAATACACTTATAGAATAAAAAGAGTTTCTACCTATATAAATGTGTCATTGTTGATAAAATTGAAAAATAATATTTGGTGTGGATAAGTGGAAAAATGAATATCCACATATCACCAATTGTTCTTTTTCGTGTAAATATCCATAAAATATGAAAAATAGGGCTTGACTATTCATAAAGTAGATAATATAATATGAGATACATGTGATTTTATGTAATATGAATCAAGGAGGTGTATTGTAATGAAGATGACATTCCAGCCAAAGAAGAAATCCAGAGCTAGAGTTCATGGTTTCAGAAAGAGAATGCGGACTGCAAATGGCAGAAAGGTTATTATGAGCAGAAGAGCAAAGGGAAGACATAAATTATCCGCATAGGTCGCAGTTATGTGACCTTTTCTTCTATTTATAAAGTGTTACTTTATAAGAGGGACATATCGTGTTTCAAAAAATTAGAAAAAATATTGAATTTTTGAATGTGTATCGCCATGGAAAATCCTATGCCAATAAGTATTTGGTAATGTATGTTCTCAATAATAAACTCGGAGAGAACAGATTTGGAATCACAGTTAGTAAAAAAGTTGGAAATAGTGTGGTAAGGCATAGGATAACCAGGCTGATCAGAGAATGTATCAGATTACAGGAAAGTAATATTTTGACAGAATATGATATCGTTATTGTAGCTAGGAAGGCTGCGAAGGATAAAAAATATCAGGATATAGAGAGTGCCTTCTTAAACTTGTGTAAAAGGCAGAATATTTTAAAGAGATAACAATAATGAAACGTGGTTTGATTTTTATTATACATTTATATCAGAAATTTATCTCTCCTCTCAAGGGAAGACCAACTTGCATTTATACGCCTACTTGTTCACAGTATGCAGTAGAGGCGTTAGAAAAGTATGGTTTTTTCAAGGGGAGTTTTTTAGCTGTAAAACGAATTTTACGATGCCATCCCTTTGCAAAAGGTGGTTATGATCCTGTACCATAACGATTATAGTGATTTTAATGTATGCGATTTTGAAAAACTTGCCCGGGAGGACTGAATAATGATGAGTGTTTTTTTGACAACTTACCAGGGAGCAATTTTAGGACCAATTGCACGTCTGCTTGGTTATATATTACAGGGATTATATTCCGTTTTGTCTGTAGTAGGTATTGAGAATACCGGTATCTGCATGATCTTATTTACATTCATTGTAAATGCGCTTATGATCCCGATGCAGATCAAGCAGCAGAAATTTGCAAAGATGTCATCGGTAATGAATCCGGAATTGATGGCAATTCAAGAGAAATACAAAAATAAAAAGGATCAGGAATCACAGCAGAAGATGTCTCTTGAGACGCAGGCTGTGTATCAGAAATACGGAGTAAGTCCTGTTAGTGGATGTCTCCCAATGCTGATCACACTTCCTATTTTATTTGCACTGTATCGTGTTATTTATAATATTCCGGCATATGTTCCACAGGTGTATGATATTTATGATGGACTTGCAAAGGTACTTCAGGAGGCCGGAGTTACTGTTAGCCAGTTGGCAGATAAGAGTTATGTTTCAAATCCTACTTATGTAGTGACGCAGGCGGTAAAGGCAGCAAAAGCAGATGCCGGTAATATTAATTATTATATTGATGTATTGTCTCAGTTTAATTCCAGCGGATGGGATGTATTGATCAAGAATCATCCGGATCTGAGTGAGATCATTACAAAAACAGCACATCAGGCAAGAGATATTAATTATTTCCTTGGGTTGAATATTGCGGATACACCTAAAATTAAGTCATTTAGTGTGATTATTCCGATTTTTTCCATTGTTACACAGTATATCAGTACAAAGCTGAGTATGGCGGGAACCCAGCAGCAGACAGCAAATTCAGACAATCCGATGGCACAGTCGATGCAGACAATGAATACAGTAATGCCATTCATGACTGGTTTTATGTGTTTGATGTTCCCAATTGGTGTGGGTATTTACTGGATCGCCGGTAATGTGTTCCGTATTTTCCAGCAGTTATGTATTAATCTGTATTTTAGTAAAATAAATATGGATGATCTGATCAAGGAAAATGTAGAAAAGACAAAGAAGAAATACGAAAAAATGGGAATGGATCCGTCTGTTTTGGATAAAGCAGCAAAAACCAGAACAAGTAATATTAATACGAGTGCTACGCAGAAGCAGACAAGCGCTGCTGCCAATACTGTAAAGAAAAACAGCAGTATCAGTGATAAGGCAAGAAAGAGCAGTACAAAGGACATTAAAAAGTCAAAAAATTTGAATTACAAAGAAGGAAGCATTGCAGCATATGCAAATATGCTGAATCGTGATGATAAATAGATATAAGGAGGAATTGGTTATGTCAGAATGGAAAGAGTTTTCTGCAAAAACAGTTGATGAAGCATTAAATTTAGCTTTGGCAGAATTAGAAACAACAAGAGATAATGTGGAATATGAAGTTATCGAAAAAGAGAGTTCAGGCATTCTCGGATTGTTTAGTAAGCCGGCGATCATTCGTGTATGTAAGAAACTTACATTGGAGGATATTGCGATTGGATTCCTGAGTAAGATCTTTAAGGCAATGAATATTGAAGCATCGATTGAAGTGGCCATTAATGAAGAAGAAAATGTGATGAATATTGAATTCAGCGGAGAAGATATGGGTCCTCTGATCGGTAAGAGAGGAGCAACTCTTGATTCTTTGCAGTATCTGACAAGTCTTGTGGTTAATAAAGAGACAGATGGTTATATGAAGGTGAAGCTGGATACGGAAAATTATCGTGCCCGCAGAAAAGAAACATTGGAAAATCTTGCAAAGAATATTGCACATAAGGTTAAGAGAATTCATCGTCCGGTATTCTTAGAGCCGATGAATCCATATGAGAGAAGAATTATCCATTCGGCTTTACAGAATGATAAATATGTCGAGACTCATAGTGAAGGAGAGGAGCCGTATCGTAAGGTAGTCATTACATTGAAGCCGGGAGTAGATACCGGATATGAGAGACGAGGCAAATATTCTTATGGTGGAGGCCGTTCTTATAATAGAAATGGTGGCGGATATCGTAAGAAGAGATACAATGATTCTTACAAAAAGAGAGAATATAATACAGATTCCAATGAGAATGAATCAGTTGTCGAGAAAAATACGACAGAGGAATAATAAATTGTTTTGGAAAGGGGCTGGATATCAGTCCCTTTTTGTTTTATCATAAAATAGATAAAATGTAGTGTATTAATCGACAATAGTGAAGAAATTTATAGATTTTATAGAAGGAGAGAAGTTCCATGCAGGAAGAGACGATTGCCGGAATTGCCAGTGGCATGGGAGGCGGTATCAGTATTATCAGAGTGAGTGGGGAAGATGCCCTGGAGGTTGTAGGAAATATTTTTCGCACCAAAAGATACCTTTCAGATCTGGAGAAGGAAGAAAAAGAAGATATAAAATGGAAGAATGATTTTTTTGAAAAGAAGGAGACACATACGGTTCATTATGGATTTATTGTAAATGATCAGGAAGAAATCCTCGATGAAGTGATCATTGTGTTGATGAAGGGACCAAACAGTTACACCAAAGAAGATGTTGTTGAAATTGATACGCATGGTGGAGATTACGTGGTGAAAAAGATATTGAATGAGCTGCTTCATCATGGAGCGAGACTTGCGGAGCCGGGCGAGTTTACAAAAAGAGCGTTCTTGAATGGAAGGATCGATCTGTCTCAGGCGGAAGCAGTTATGAAATTGATCTCTTCACAAAATGACTTTTCGTATCAAAGTGCATTGAATCAGCTGGAGGGGGAGGTTTCTCAATATATCGAGTTGATTCGTCAGGATATATTACATCAGTTAGGATATATTGAGGCTGCTTTGGATGATCCGGAACATATTTCTCTGGATGGATTTGCAGAGCGGCTCAGAAATATTATAATCGGTCACATAGATAAATTAGAAAAGTTGTTATTAAATTTTGATGATGGTCGGATGAAGTCTGAAGGAATCAATACAGTAATCGTTGGAAAACCAAATGCCGGAAAATCATCTCTGATGAATCTGATGCTGCAGCAGGAGAGAGCAATTGTTACAAATATTGCGGGAACGACCAGAGATGCTCTGGAGGAAAAGGTGATTCTTGGCAATATTATATTAAATCTGATCGATACGGCCGGAATCCATGAGACGGAAGATATTGTAGAAAATATGGGTGTGGATAAGGCTGTAAATTATATTGAAAAGGCAGATTTTATTATTTATGTTATGGATGCCAGTGATGAGTTGAATGAGTCAGATGAACAGATTATAAAATTACTGCAGGATAAAAAGGGAATTATTCTTTTTAATAAATCGGATCTGGATAAGGTATTGGATGAAAATGAGATTCATACAAGACTGGATTGGACGATTATCCCTTTTTCCAATGAGACAAAACAGGGACTGGAGCAGTTAAAGGAATATATTACCAATTCCTTTTTAAGGGGAGATATCCAATATAATGATCAGGTCTATATTACAAGTGTACGCCATAAAAATGCGGTGGAATCAGCAGTACAGAGTTTAAAACAGGTGGTTCAGACAATTGATGATGGGATGCCGGAGGACTTTTATACGATTGATATGATGGAGGCTTATCGAAGTCTTGGACTTATAAATGGTGAAACTGCATCAGAAGATTTGGTAAATAAAATATTTTCTGATTTTTGTATGGGTAAATAGTTAAAGGATATATTATAAATTTGTAAAATAAGAAATCTAAATAAATGATTATGATAAATTATCGTTTAAAAGGATTTATATAGATTATATTTGTATATTATGTAAATAGAATAAAACATATTATATACATAATTGATCAGAAATATTTATATTAAATAACAATGACATAATATCATATTGAAAATTTTATAATGAAATATTAATGAGAAAATATTTATATAGAAATGGAGTTAATTATGAACTATAAATATAAGAAATATAATGTGGTTGTAATAGGTGCAGGTCATGCAGGGTGCGAAGCGGCGTTGGCATCAGCAAGGTTAGGAATGGATACATTGGTTTTTACAGTAAGTGTAGACAGCATTGCAATGATGCCATGTAATCCTAATGTAGGTGGAACATCAAAGGGACATCTGGTAAGGGAGATTGATGCTTTGGGAGGTGAAATGGGAAAAAACATTGATAAGACATTTATTCAGTCTAAAATGTTAAATACATCCAAGGGACCGGCAGTTCATTCTTTACGTGCACAGGCAGACAAGAAGGATTACAGCAGATCCATGCGTCAGGTGTTGGAGAATACTGATCATTTAGTGATAAAGCAGGGAGAAGTAGCAGAAGTATTGGTCGAGGATCATAAGGTTACCGGAGTAAGAACAACTTCAAATGCAGTCTATCCTTGTGATGCTGTCATTATGTGTACCGGTACATATCTTCAGGCAAGATGTATTTATGGTGACGTGAGTCAGTATACAGGACCAAATGGTTTAGCTGCAGCAAATCATTTAACTGAAAATCTGATGAAGCTTGGAATAGAGGTGCGACGTTTTAAAACCGGTACGCCAGCTCGTGTGGATAAAAGAACCATTGATTTTTCAAAAATGGTAGAGCAGACAGGAGATGATAAGATCGTTCCGTTCTCTTTTACCAATACACCGGAAAAATTAGAGAGAGATCAGGTGTCATGCTGGTTGACTTATACTAATCAGGAAACTCATAAGATTATAATGGATAATATTGATCGTTCTCCATTATATTCAGGTAATATTAAAGGAACAGGTCCTAGATATTGTCCATCTATTGAGGATAAAGTGGTTCGTTTTGCTGATAAGGAAAGACACCAGGTTTTTTTGGAGCCTGAAGGAAATTATACTAATGAGATGTATATAGGTGGAATGTCCAGTTCTCTACCGGAGGATGTACAGATTCGGATGTATCATTCCGTTCCGGGACTGGAAAATGCAGAGATTGTTCGTAATGCTTATGCAATAGAATATGATTGCATTAATCCGTTACAGTTAAAGGCTTCGTTGGAGTTTAAAAATATATCGGGATTTTTTAGCGCCGGACAGGCAAATGGGAGTTCGGGATATGAAGAAGCTGCAGCACAGGGAATTATTGCAGGAATTAATGCAGCGAGAAAGATAAAGGGATTGGATGCGTTGGTGCTGAATCGATCTCAGGCATATATAGGTGTGTTGATCGATGATCTGATTACGAAAGGAACAAATGAACCATATCGTATGATGACATCCAGAGCAGAATATCGTTTGCTGTTGAGACAGGACAATGCGGATCTTCGATTGACGGAAATAGGTCATGAGGTCGGATTGATTTCAGATGAGAGATATAATAGGTTGCTGAAAAAACGAGAAATGATCAAAGATGAGATAGATCGTTTACTCAATACAACAATTGGTGCATCACAAAATGTACAGATCTTTTTGAAAAATAATGAAAGTACGCCGTTAAAATCAGGAGCTACACTGGCGGAATTATTAAAGCGTCCGGAGTTGTCCTATGATAAGCTGAAGGATATTGATGATAATCGACCTGATCTTCCGGATGATGTTACGGAGCAGGTAAATATCGAGTTGAAATATGATGGATATATCAAAAGACAGATGCGTCAGGTGGAGCAGTTTAATAAGCTGGAAAAGAAAAAAATTCCAGATGATATTGATTATCATAATGTATATAGTCTGCGAAAAGAGGCGGAACAGAAGTTAAGTGAGATACGCCCTACATCAGTGGGACAGGCTTCAAGAATATCCGGAGTATCACCGGCGGATATATCAGTGCTTTTGGTATATTTGGAGAGTGGTAGAAGGTAGAATGCTATAAAAAATTTAGAATATAATGCGAATAATGGTAAAGAGGAGCTTTTGTAAACTTTTTGCTAAAGTGTTGAGATATATATTATTATAAATGGAGATTATATTATGAAAGAAAAATTACGCGTTTTGTGTGAAAAAAATGGAATACAATTGTCAGATGAACAACTGAAACAGTTTAGTATATTTTATGATTATATGATAGAGATGAATCAGGTTATGAATTTGACTTCAATTACAGAGGAAGATGAAGTAATCTTGAAACATTTTTATGATAGTATGTCGGTTATTAAGTATTATGATTTTCATGATCAGATAAATGTTATCGATGTTGGAACGGGAGCGGGATTTCCAGGTATTCCATTGGCTATATTGTTACCAAATGTCCAGTTTACATTAATGGATTCTTTAAATAAACGTATTACATTCTTGAATGAAGTTGTAAAAAAATGTGGTTTGAAAAATGTAGAGTGTATCCATAGCAGAGCAGAAGAACTAGCAAAAGATGGAGACTATCGTGAAAATTATGATGTATGTGTATCGAGAGCTGTCGCTAATCTTTCTGTACTATTGGAGTATTGTATTCCATTTATAAAAAAGGGTGGAAAGTTTATTTCTTATAAGTCTATATCTTCGGAAGAAGAATTAACAGACTCAAAAAATGCACAAAATAAGTTATGTTGCAAACTAAAAGAAAATATATCATTCGAATTACCTGATACAGATATAAAAAGAAATTTTTTGATATTTGAGAAATTTGATCATACAGCAGATAAATATCCAAGAAATAATGGAATTCCAAGAAAAAAACCTTTATAAAATAATTGTAAAAATCTTAAAAATCTGATTCCACTATGGAATGAAATGATAATCCGTGTTATAATAAATATTGTGGTTAAAACAGAAATGTTTCACGTGAAACATTTCTGATTTTACTGTATAGAGAAGTCTTTATTTATAGAGAAAAGCCAATGAAAATTGCGATGCAATTCTCGGAGGGCAAAACGTTGGTTTTGTCTTTGGTGTCTTTATAAGATATATTTTATTTATGTTTCACGTGAAACATAAATAAACGGAAAGGATAAGGATGAGAATTAATGGGTAGAGTAATTGCAATATCAAATCAAAAAGGAGGAGTAGGAAAAACAACTACTTCAATAAATTTATCAGCATGTCTTGCCGAAAAAGGAAAAAAAGTCTTAGTGATTGATATTGATCCACAGGGAAATACAACAAGTGGATTGGGATTGAATAAAGACGAACTTGAGGCAACGGTATATGATTTGATGATAAATTACGCATCAATTTGGGATTGTATTAGTCCATCTGTAGTTGATGGGGTATCGGTAATACCTTCTGATCGTGATCTGGCAGGTGCTGAAATCGAATTGGTTGGCATTAGTGAAAGAGAATATATATTAAAAAAAGAAGTGGATAAGGTTAAAGATAAATATGATTTTGTAATTATTGATTGTCCTCCGTCTCTCAGTATGTTGACAATTAATGCGATGACCACGGCAGATACAGTTCTTGTCCCGATTCAATGTGAATATTACGCACTTGAAGGATTAAGCGAATTAATACATACTATCAATTTGGTTAAGGAAAGATTGAATGAAGATCTGAAAATTGAAGGTGTTGTATTTACTATGTATGATGGAAGAACATGTTTATCGATGGAAGTAGTGGAAAATGTAAAAGAAAACCTACATCAGAATGTGTATAAAACAATTATTCCGAGAAATGTCAGACTTGCTGAAGCACCAAGTCACGGTTTGCCGATTAATATGTATGAACCAAAATCAGCAGGTGCAGTTAGTTATCGAAATCTGGCAAAGGAAGTAATTGACAGATATAAATAAAGTGATATAACATTGTTAAAAATTTTTTATTAAAAATGAAGAAAGGAATACAAATGGCAGTTAAAAGAGGATTGGGAAAAGGCATTGATGCAATGATTTCCGGAGATGAGACAAAAACAAAAAAGATTGTAAAAGAGGTTATTAAAGAAGGCGACACAATAGACATTAATAAAATTGAGCCAAATAGTAATCAGCCACGAAAAAATTTTAATGAGGATAAAATACATGAGTTGGCAGAATCCATTAAACAGCATGGATTGATTGAACCACTGATCGTACAAAAAGGAAAAAAAGGATTTTATACGATTATTGCCGGTGAGAGAAGATGGCGTGCGGCACGAGAGGCAGGTATTAAAGAAATCCCTGTTATTGTAAAAGATTATACTGATCAGCAGGTGATGGAAATTGCCTTGATTGAAAATATTCAGAGAGAAGATTTAAATGCAATTGAAGAGGCAGAGGCATATGAGCGCCTGATCAAAGATTTTAATCTGAAGCAGGATGAAGTAGCGGAGCGTGTATCGAAAAGTCGTGTGGCGGTTACAAATTCGTTACGTTTGCTGAAGCTTGATCCAAGAGTCCGGGAGATGATAATTGAGGACAAAATTAAAAGTGGTCATGCAAGAGCTCTTCTTAGCATAACAGATCCAGAGGAACAGTATCGTCTTGCGGTTATGATATTTGATAATTCCATGAGTGTTCGTGAGACAGAAAAAATGGTTAAAAAATATCTGGCAGACAAAGATAAGCCTGCGAAGGAAATAAAAGAGAAGGATACACAAACGGAGCTTATTTACAAGGATTATGAAGAAAAGTTAAAAACCGTAATCGGAACAAAAGTTAATATCAATAATAAAGGAAAAGGTAAGGGAAAGATTGAAATAGAATATTTCTCTCCAGATGAATTTGATCGTATTATTAGCATGATGATGTCGATGAAATAAAAAGACAGAATCAAAATACAAAAGCAAAAATAAAACAAAATATGTTTAAATAGTTTGTCAAAAAAGAGATAGCCAAAGAAAATATAGAGAACAGAAAAGAGGATATATCATGAAATTATTTGAGCAATTTGGAATTGATCTTGGTTATGTTGTCATTGGAATGGCGGCAGTTATTATTATTCTGTTTATATTGCTCTTGATCACTATGATCAAGGATGCAAACACAAGAAAGAAATATCGAATTTTTATGGATGGGGAAAATGGCAAGAATCTGGAAAAAGCCATCTTAGATAAATTTGCTGCAATTGACAATTTGTCGGAGGATACCCAAAATATTCACGAGCAGTTGGAAAATATTGATGGCCGGTTGATCAAGGCATATCAAAAGGTAGGATTAGTAAAATATGACGCATTTAAAGAAATAGGAGGAAAACTTAGTTTTGTATTGGTTCTTTTAACAGCAGAAAATGATGGTTTTCTTATAAATTCTATGCATAGTACGCATGAGGGCTGTTACACATATACGAAAGAAATAGTTAATGGAGAAGCATTTGTAATTTTGTCAGAGGAGGAACAGCAGGCACTGGAAGAGGCGAAAACAAACAGCAGTCCATTGTTTAATAAAAAAATATGATGACTATGTATATATTAATGGCAATAATAGGATTGATTATTGAAATAGCAGGAGCAGGTATTCTGGTAAAACAGAGTATCTGCTTTGCTAAAATAACCGAAATTCCAAAAACATATGCGGCAATGCTTTTATGCGGTATGGGTTCCGGTCTGTATTTTTTTATTGATGCAGTTATAAAAAGTATTAAAAATGCAGGACAGGAAATATCTTCATCCGCAGTTGTTACAGTGTTGTTTAGTGTCCTTTTAATTTTGGCAATATGCGCAATGACAGGAAAAATGAAAATTCGACGTGGTGTGATACAACAGGAATTATCTTTTTTTATATTTGTTCAGATTGTTTTATTGTATTTAAGTGCGGATTATTTATTTCACGGAAAACATTCTATGAGAATATTATCCCGGACTGATGGAATTGTTCTTTTGATAATGTTTGTTATATTCTTTGGTGGGGTGATCAAAAAAACATTCTCGTGGATAAAAGCTCCGAAAAATGTGAAAATAAATCTGCCAATGTTATTATTATGTGGACTGGGAATTTTGTTTGTGATTTGTGGAGAGTTTATGATGTTATATTTTGTCAATAAAACAGGAATAACAGAAATTCTTCAAAAGGAGGTATTGCAGCAACTGTTGGATAGCGTAATGCTCATTTTCCCTTGTTTTGTGATCAGTATGTGGTCAATCAAATATGGGGAAATGGATCTTGTTATAGGAAATGTGATCGGTTATGGTATGATGAGTGTGGCAGCGTCGATAGGAGCAGCTGTGATCATTCAGCCAATCATGGTATCAGTATCCGGAATCTATGATATGATCATGTTGTGCTGTGCAAGTGTTATGGTCTGGTTATTTGCATATAAATATGATCAGTTGAGCAGACTTCAGGGATGTATAATGGCTACGGTATTTGTAATATATATGATCGGGAAGATTTGATGAATGTGTATAACATGAACAATGAAAATAATATAATATGTATTTAAGGGTAAAACAATTGAGGTGACCCCAAAAAAGTTAAATTTTTAGGTCTAACTTTTTGGGGGCGGTTCAAATCGTTTTGCCCTTTTTGTCTTTAAAATGAGTTACTCGTCAGAAACGACAGATCCATAATAGGATCTTAGTGTATCCATACTATTATCATGGACTCCTCCGGTATTGTCAGTTGGTATGACCGGAAGAGGAGTGTCACTGCTCATGGCGACGCCGCCGTTAAAATCCTCATGATAGTGTTTAACACTTTCGTTGATCGAGAGCATCTTTTCGTCCAGAAAAGAAATAATATTGGCACATTCTTTAAGCTCATCTTTAATTCCTGCAGGAGCCTTTCCTTCAAATTTATAATAAATCTTATGCTCCAGGCTGGCCCAAAAATCCATTGCAATAGTACGAATCTGGATCTCTACCTTTGTATCGATGACATCATTTGTCAAGAAGATAGGAATCGATACGATCATATGATAGCTCATATATCCGTTTGGCTTTGGATTGGCAATGTAATCCTTTACCCGGAGAACCGTCACATCATCCTGATTGGAAATAGCGGATGCAATACGATATATATCGGATGTAAAGGAGCAGATAATCCTGACTCCGGCAACATCATTTACGTATTTGACAATGTTCTCTATGGTTAATTCCAGATTTTTCTTGCGGATCTTTCGAGCAATACTTTCCGGTGATTTGATACGGGATGTAATATGCTCAATAGGGTTATACTGGTGTGCCTGTTTAAACTCGTTATTTAAAATTTCAAGCTTTGTGTTGATCTCCCGAAGAACAGAATCGTATAAAAGTAAGGTGCGATTCCATTCTTCTTCTTCGTTATAATATAATGGTAATTGCATAAAATCACTCCATTTGTGAATTTACACGTATTTTCCTGTGTAAATTGTGAATAGATATTCGTCGTATAATGAATATCAAATAAATATTAATATTATATTTGGATATTAGTTAAAGCCGTAAATACGGTTGAAGATGTGATATCCGTGGATAATGATCTTTTGTCCGGATTTTCTCTTCATCTGCATCACCTTTCCAAGGCGTCTGCGGTTAATAATGTTGTATAAGATGATATTTTTATTGTGCAGATAATTCCAAAGCTCATCACGTTTTTTGAGACTTTCAGGAGACCCCTCGTTTACAAGAAGAGCGGAGCTGACAATAAGCATCATCGCAAGGTATTTGATCATATATTTACGCAGCTTAAAATCCTTAATGTTCATAAGATCATAGGAATCGATCATTAATTTATTAACCTTGATCTGTTGGTCAATGCGTTTGGTCATGACCGCTTCATTTACTGATTGATCCTCACGTCCTATATAGTAACGATATAAATTAACATCAAGATAATAAATCTTCTTGACATAAGGAAGTGGATTGTATGCATAAAGATTGTCTACATAAAAGGTGTGTTCCGGCAGACGCAGACCACAATCTCTTAAAAGCTTAGTACGGTAAATGATGGAATGCATCAGAAGGTTCTGGCTTACACGGAAATGACGAAAATCTTTCCAGGTGATCACCTTATCCTTTGGTATGGCAAGATTGTAGGACATCACCTTATGCTTATGAACGCTAGGCTTTTCATAAACATAATTGGAGATAACCAGATCAAGACCAATGCCATCTGTGACCATTTCCCGCAGCAGCTGTAATACTCTCTGCAGGCTGTAAGCATCCAGCCAGTCATCGCTGTCCAATACTTTAAAATAAATACCCTCTGCATGATCGATACCCGTGTTTACTGCAGAGCCATGTCCCCCGTTTTCTTTGTGAATGGCGCGAACAATAGTGGGATATTTTTCTTCGTATTGCTTTGCAATTTCTAAAGTCCTGTCAGAAGAACCGTCATCTACAATAATGATCTCAATGTCATCGCCTCCGATCAGTGCGGAGTTGATCGCATGTTCCATATATTCCTGCGAATTGTAGCAGGGAATTGTAACTGTTAATAATTTCATATAATATCCGTTAACCCTTTCTGTTATCGTAAATAATTGCTGTATACCAAATGATGGATACAGAAATCATTTGGTATACAGTATAACCTATTTACCTCCATTATAATATGAAAATGAATAAGTTGAAAGTGCTATTTCTTAAGATTTTATAATTATTATGGAAATATAATTTAATTTTTCCTTGCAAGGGAAAATTAAATTGTATAAACTGGAAATAAAGATATTGTTGTAAAATATAGCAGAATAAAGAGATATTATAGTATGGCAGCTTCTGTATAGAGAAAAGTAATTTTTACAGAACCATAATATGACGTGAGTGTCAAAAGTAAATTTTTACACTTATATCATATTATGAAATATCACAGGAACGGAGGACACTTATGCAGAGAGAAGATATCATGAAAAAGGTGGATCATACCCTTCTGGCGCAGACAGCAGATTGGGACGAGATCAGAAAAATATGTGATCAGGGATTAAAATATAAGACGGCATCGGTATGTATTCCGCCATCTTATGTAAAAAGGGCAGCGGAATATCTTGGAGAAAAACTGCCGGTATGTACGGTAATCGGATTTCCGAATGGCTATCAGACAACAACGGTAAAAATGGCAGAGACAGAGGATGCGCTGGAAAACGGAGCCGATGAGATTGATATGGTGATCAATCTGGGAGATGTAAAAAATGGTGAATTTGACAAGATCAAAGAAGAGATCATAGCGTTAAAAAAGATATGCGGTGATCATATTTTGAAGGTGATCGTTGAAACATGTCTGTTGACAGAGGATGAAAAAATAAAAATGTGCCGGGTAGTATCAGAGAGTGGCGCAGATTTTATTAAAACTTCTACCGGATTTTCTACTTCCGGTGCGACCTTTGAGGATGTGAAACTATTCAAAAAGTATGTGGCTGATCATGTTAAGATAAAAGCAGCAGGAGGTATCAGCTCTTTTTCGGATGCAGAGCATTTTATAGAATTGGGAGCAGACAGATTGGGAACCAGCCGCCTTGTAAAGATTGCTGAGGCAGAGTAGGAAGGAAAATATTTATGGAAGAATTGATAGCAAAAGCAATAGAAGCAAGAAATATGGCGTATACGCCATATTCTCATTTTAAGGTTGGAGCCTGCCTGAAGGCAAAAAATGGCCGGATATTTCAGGGATGTAATATTGAAAATTCAAGCTATCCGGCAACAAATTGTGCAGAAAGAACAGCTATTTTTAAAGCTGTTTCCGAAGGGATTACAGAGTTTGAATGTATTGTGATCGTAGGTGGAAAAGAAGATGGAACACTTGAAATATGTCCTCCATGTGGCATCTGCAGACAGGTGATGGCAGAGTTTTGTGATCCGGATTGGTTTCAGATCATTTTGGCGAGATCAGAAAAAGAATACAAAAAATATTTTTTAAAGGAACTGCTTCCGTTGAGTTTTGGAGGAGAATTACTGTAAAAATGGGGGTAATACTATGAGAATGTATGACATTATTGATAAAAAGAAAAAGGGGTTTGAGCTGACTGGAGAAGAAATTGCATATGTAGTTGACGCATATGTGGCAGATGAGATTCCTGATTATCAGGTATCTGCATTTCTGATGGCCGTTTATTATAAAGGCATGACAGACCGGGAACTGTCCGTTTTTACGGACAGAATGGCAAAATCAGGAGATATGGTGGATCTGTCTGCGATTGACGGAATCAAGGTAGACAAGCATAGCACGGGAGGTGTTGGTGATAAAACGACTTTGGTGGTGGCACCTCTTGTAGCAGCCTGTGGCGGAAAAGTTGCAAAAATGAGTGGCAGAGGACTTGGATTTACCGGAGGAACGATTGATAAACTGGAATCCATCCCGGGTTTTCAGACAGCCTTATCTGAGAAAAGATTTTTTGATATTGTAAATTCTATCGGTCTTAGTGTGATCGGTCAATCAGCGGAAATTGCGCCTGCAGACAAAAAATTATATGCACTTCGGGATGTGACTGCAACGGTAGACAGTATTCCATTAATTGCTGCGTCAATCATGAGCAAAAAGCTTGCTTCGGGAAGTGACAAGATTGTATTGGATGTCACGGTGGGAAGTGGTGCCTTTATGAAAAATATCGAGGATGCGATCCAATTAGCGCAGCGTATGGTGGAAATCGGAGAAAGTGCAGGGAGACAGACAGTTGCAATTTTAACAAATATGGATGTGCCATTAGGTGTAGCAGTGGGAAATGATATTGAAGTGATCGAGGCGATTGAAACACTTCAGGGAAAAGGTCCGGAGGATTTCAGAACAATCTGTGTTGAGTTTGCATCACAAATGCTTTATCTTGGAAATGTTGATAGGCAGGAAACCTGTCGTCGTATGGTGGAGGATGCCATTGACAATGGACAGGGAATTGATAAGCTGGCTGCAATGGTAAAGGAACAGGGCGGTGATGAGAGTTATATCTATCATCCGGAAAAGTTTCAGAAGGCTTCGTATAAAGAAGATCTTATTATGGAAAGAACAGCATATATA
Organism: uncultured Lachnospiraceae bacterium; assembly: GCA_934338765.1. Classification (GTDB taxonomy): domain Bacteria; phylum Bacillota; class Clostridia; order Lachnospirales; family Lachnospiraceae; genus Jutongia. Next base: position 22,528 of record CAKRHL010000002.1, read on the forward strand.
TCCCATATGGATACGGAAAAATGCGGAAAAACTTCTGTTATACTGGGAGCAGGACGTGAGACCAAGGAAAGTGAAATTGATCCAAAGGCCGGAATATGTTTCTATCACAAAACAGGAGAATATGTAAAACAGGGGGAGGTATTGGCCACACTGTATGCCTCCGACCAGTCGAAGCTGAAGGAAGCGGCAATGTATTTGCAGAAAGCGTACCAATACAGTGATACAAAGGTAACACCTATGAGAGAGATCATTGCATACGTAACAAAAGATGGTGTAAAACGAATGGATCAGCAGAATCAATAATGGGCATTACGTGTAATCAATTTAATAAATAATGTGACATGCAGGCAGCTTTTTGACAAGCTGTCTGTACTCTTTTTGGGACACATTAGTATTAGAGATATTTAATGTGTTTAAATGCTTCAGATTATCCAGAGCATCAATGCCGGATAAATGCATATTGGAAGAAAGATCGAGATGCTCCAGGAATGTCAGAGAAGAAATCGGTGAAACATCACGGATATCATTATAGGACAAGATCAGAATTGTCATGTCGGCACACTTAGAGATATCAGAAATATCTGTAAGCTGATTGTTATTCATGTAAAGCTCCCGCAGATCAACAAGAGAGGATATATTATCCAAATCCTTAAAATGATTATTACCGGCATAAAGGCATATAATGTGGGAGGGAGTTTTTATCCCTTTTATGGCTCTGGAAAAAGAGTAATAGTTTTTGTTCTGCAGATCTATCTCCTGTGTTTTTGGTGTGTTTACAGGATCGGGGCTGGAGAGAGAGGAGTCAACCGGCTCTGAGTTGTCAGGATCAAGGCTGCTGCGAGATAAATCGACAGGTTCGGAACTGTCAGTACCTGTGATGGTGGGCATGTTTGTATCAGCAGGTGTTGCTGTGCAGAGTACCGTAATATAATCGTTCGATTTTGCAGAGGTGGTACCGATGGCATTATAACGATGCAAAGAAAATATAAAAAACAGGATCGATACCATAAGTAAAATACATGCAATATAATGTGCACCAGTATATCCACTTTTTGGTACAGGTAATGTTTTTGTATAAAAAAGCGGGTGATCCCGGCGATGGAGGATCAGGATGTTTTGGGAGGATATTTTTTCATGGGAAAAAAGAGTAGTAAAGGATCGTTTTAATTCCATAAGAGAAGAAAAACGGTCCTTTGGATCCTGTTCCATCCCTTTGCGTAAAATATCGTTTAATTCATCGAAAAGAAAATCCTTTTGCAGTTTACAGACAGAGTGCAGGAGACTACAGATGGAATACTGCATTGCCAGGTCAAAGACACGGGAATCGGATGTTTTTTCTGTATATTCCGGTGCGATATAGGGATGTGTACCTAAAATATCGCATTTTTCTAAATTGATATCTCCCAGACAAAAGATGCCCTTAGAATTGCGATAGATATTGCAGGGACTGATATCCGCTTCATAAATTCCGGTGTCTGTCAGGAGAGAAACGGCCTCGATCATATGGATCCCCAGACAGAGAATTTCCCGAAGAGATAATCCGGAGTTATATATGATGTCTTTTAGAGATTCTTCCATAGGATAAAATATATAATACTTTCTATGTATATAAATATGTTCTTTTGGCAGTATAAAATGACTGTCTGATAATTTGGACAGACCTGAATATTTCCTTTGTGAAAAGGAATGAGTGGAATAGATTTTTAGAATATGATCGATCTTTGTTGCAATATTTTGGACTTTGCAGATCGTAGAGGTTTCGTTAAAGGATATAATCTCTGTCAGACTCCACTGATCGGCAAGTTCTGAGGGAAGAGAAAAGGTTTTTGTTGTATTCATAGCAGTAGATCTCCTTTTTTATAAAGTAATACAAATTTATGAAACTTTGACAGTACAAGAGGCAGATACTCCCGTGTTGTGACGAGGTCGGCATGTGATCACATAAAGACCTTTTTGTGTAAAACAAAGCTTTAATGTGGAACTGTTTTTCTTATTGTGAATGGATTTGTTTTTAATATGTGTTTTTGTGGATAAGTCCCATGACAAAGCTATTTTATCTGTACCGTATAATGTGGATCTTACGGCAATGGTTTCCCCGCATTTTTTATGAAGAAAAGTGCTGCTTAGCTCCATTCGCAGGGGAACGGAATGAATGGAGTTTTTTGATGTATTATTTTTATTTTTTGTGGTTTTGCGAGGTGAATCTGATTGAGCGGTTGTTGTGTTATTTGTGGTTTTGCGAGGTGAATCTGAACGGGTAGTTGTCGGGTTATTTACGGTTTTATGAGGTGATATTGTACTTTGTATGACAGGTTTTTTCTGGGGCTTTTTTATGGCTGCTTTGTTTTTATCTTTGCTTTGTATATGTTTATTTTTGTGACAATTTCCGGTCTTATCCATGATATTATTTTGGTAAGATATCCGATAAGGAAAGGTTTCTTCTTTGTCATTGTACAATCCTAAAAGATAGCTTTTTTCGGCCGGAATATAATATATAATGACTAGTTTGTGATGGACGGAGTCCATGGTATAGTGAGAGGCCGGATAAAGATTTCCCTTCTGGTCGTATAGCTGAAAAGACAGAGAAAGTCTTTGGGAGGATTGGATCTCAAAGGTGATATTCCCCTCTTTTTTCAGGCTGTCAATGTAGTAATAATGAAATGAGTGCGATGCTGCACGGGTCGTATACCATTGATCTGCACGGATCTTTTTGGCATGCTTAATATCTGTATTGTGATAAGATGCTGCTGATGCTTTGACAGATATATTCGTCAGAGAAAAAACGGCATAAGAAAAAATATGGTCTGAATGTAACAGACATAATAGGGTGCATGATATCAATAAATACAGGAAGAAAAGATGTTTTTTCATAAATGATTCCTTTCTTCACCTCAAAACCAATTTTATTGTAACGGATTTACATCCAAAAAACTATCCGTAATTCATCACAAAAATTTATAAGAAAAAGAGACAGATTTTACGATACTCTGTCTCTTTTTATAAAAGATAATTGGTAATATTGTCGTTATTTTACAATGTTTTTTAGGAAAGATGTCCCATCCAGCTGCTGAGGTACGTCAAGGTAATCACAGATGGTTGTTCCAATATCTGCAAAGGTGGATCGTGTCCCCAGATTCGTGCCTGCAAGAACAGGTTCTCCGGCAATCACGAGAGGCGTATATTCTCTGGAGTGATCGGTGGATGGTGTGCTTGGATCGCATCCGTGATCGGCTGTGATCATCAGGATATCCTCAGGCTGCAGCTTTGCCATGATCTCTGGCAGACGCTTGTCAAAATAGGAGAGTGCGGCTGCATAGCCTGGAACATCATTTCTATGTCCATATTTCATATCGAAATCCACCAGATTAATAAAACAGAGACCGTGGAAATCTTCATCCATATAGGCGAGTGTTTTGTTGATCCCGTCTTCATTATCCTCTGTCCGGGTCATTTTTGTCACGCCTTTTCCGGCAAAGATATCGTTGATCTTGCCAACGGCAAGCACATCCTGACCGGCATTTTTGATATCGTCCAACATAGTATCTCTCGGTGGTACCAGAGAAAAATCATGGCGTCTGCTGGTGCGGGTAAAGTGTCCCGGTGTCCCAATAAACGGACGGGCAATAACACGTCCCACGGCATATGGACCATGACAAAGACGGCGGGCTGTCTCACAGATATCATAAAGCTCCTCCACAGGGATCACATCCTCATGGGCAGCAATCTGGAGTACGCTGTCAGCAGAGGTGTATACGATGATGTCACCTGTTTCCATATGTTCTTTGCCGTATTTTTCGATAACCTGTGTCCCGGAGTAAGGCATATTACATAAAACCTTTCGTCCGGTTTCTTTTTCCAGGGCAAGGATCAGATCCTGTGGAAATCCGTTTGGAAAGGTAGGCATTGCCTTTGGAGAAATAATCCCTGCAATTTCCCAATGACCGATGGTAGTGTCTTTGCCACGGGATGCCTCCTGCATACGCATCACGGCACCGGCAGGAGTAATCTGTTTTTTGGCCCATTCATGACGTTCATGAACGCGGTTTCCTGCGATGGCAAAGAAGCCAAGCTTCTGCATATGAGGCATATAAAAATGTTCATCTGTGGATGCGGCATAAACGGTATGGCTGCCTACGTCGCCAAAATCGGCTGCATCCGGTGCCTCACCGATACCAACGCTGTCCAGAACGATTAAAAATACACGCTTGCTCATAATAATCACCATTCCTTTCCAAAACCTGCAAACATAGCTGATACATTGAAGCTGACAGGTTTCTCTGATAGCTGGTTTTGTTAAATATAGCTGATAAATACATACCCGGCATTTTCAAAAAATCTCTCCGCGCCGTTTAAGGACATTTTGCTTGTTGATCCAGTAGAAGGATCGAACCAGCTTACGGCACTGGAATTGTAGGAATTGATCAATACTGCCTGAGTAGAATTTTTCATTGCAATGACCGGTTTTCCGCTGCTCACAAAATATAAAATTTCATCGACGGTACAGCCTGTGAGGTTGACCGGTGTATCAATATATTTTTTGAGTATATCCATTGTGGAGGCACCCTTTAACAGTGAAGCGTCCTCTGTAACCTGTGCAGTCTGAAGAAGCATATGGATACAGGCCTTCATGCTTGTTACACTGCCGGAGACTGTCGTTTTATCTATCAGAGATACCGTATTACTGAGAAATTTGCCGCCGCGCTCCCAGATAATATGATTGCGGTTATCCATCACGACACCCATCTGTTCGTCCGCCTGGCGGATCGCTGTACCGGCATCGTAATTGGAACCGGTTATGCCTCCGTAAGCGTAAATATAATATTTATCTGCCGCATTTTTTTTCGGATTATTAATATAAAATGTTGTATTTTCTGTCACCATTACATATTTGGTGTAAGTGATTTTTGGTTCTCCCTTCATGACAAAGCCTGCCGGCAGACAAAGATACTTTTCTGTCAGCATTTTGTCTGTTACACGGGAAGTCAGGTCAAAGGATTTTGCCTTATTGTCCTGTTGATGCTGTATGCTGTCATCGGATATCTTCTTAAATCTCTGTCCTATTTTACGGACACGTTTTAATTGGATAATATCCTTATCAACAACGGTTTTAATAATATAAACATTTTTTGTCTGATATTCTTTGAGGATATCTCCGTGGCTGTCCGCAATGATCAGTTTGTAAACGGGAGAAATCCGTTCGCCTTCCTGGGAATTGTAAATGTCAGAGTTTCTTACAAAACCGTATACAACACTGGAATCAATTGCTCCCAGTACTTTTATGCTCTGATTTTTGCCGGCAGAAACAGTACGTCGCTGTTCCGTTTCCAGGTCAAGTATGGTAATGCGTGTGGCCGGCTTTTGTGATGTGGCGTTGGACCAGACAAAGCATTTCGCCTTTTCCAGCATTGCAAAATTGCCGCCGGACGCATTCTTTGTAAGGACAGTATATTGTCTGGAGGTAATATTATATGCATATACTCTGTCGTATAACGAAAAATAAAATACATTTTTGCGGTTGACGTAACAGAAATCTCCAAAATCTTCCTTTAACTGCTGGAAGCTTGTTTCCAGTGGGAGATAAATACGTTCGTTAATCTGGTTCTTTTTGGAATCATAGCTGTAGAGAATGATTCCCACGCGGCCCTCGTAATCACCGCAATTCATATAGCCGTAGACGACAAAGTCAATATTGCCGTCATTGTCAATATTGATAATGCGGATATCGTGCTGGTCATAATAATCCTGAATATAATCGGTAGAATCCTGAACAAAGGAAAATACCTGATTTAACTTCTCTGTGGAAAGGTCATAGTACCATAAGTTTCCATTTCGCACAAACGCCATTTTTTTGTTATCCTCACTGGAAGAGATATTCATGTTTTCGTCAGCGGATATACCGATTTTGAACTCACTCTGTGAGGTGGAGGTAAGCTCCGGATCAAATACAGCTTCCATGGTGCGCTGGAAATACAGGAGGTAAATACGTCCTGTGGTATAACGGACACGGTAAAACTCCTTTACCTGATATGTCTCTGTTCCGATATCCGTTTTGGTTTTTACGTAATATACCTGTTCTACCGCTGCAGTCTCAATGTTCAGCTCCTTGATCGTCGGTGTACAGGCAGAGATCATTTTTGGTTTCAGATTATTCCAGGTGATCAGCTTCTTGCTGGAATAAATGTTGACATTGGCCAGAGTGGAATCGTTGCTTCCATTTGTTTCCAGATAATTGTTAATATCAAAGCCCTTTTCCTTTCCAAAGGTTGCATTGTGGAAAGAATTGACAAAATCCAGCTTCTGTTTTAAAAAGAAATCGGAGTCGTAATATTTAACTCTGGTATAAAAGTGAATACGTTTACTGTAATTTGTCGTAAGCGTGATCTCTAATCCATATTCTGTACTGGTATTCATGGCGGCGTCCAGGGTCAGATGAGCGTTTTTTTGACCGGTAGACTCGTCAAAGGCTGACAGTGTGCCACTGCCAATGCTTTTATCATTGGCAATATCCTTCAGATCGTAATCTAATCGTTTGATCTTCAGATCGTTTTCGGAGATGATCACGTCAAAGGTTTTGTCGGAGCCAATGGGAGTGATAGATTCTCTGATATTTCCATTGTCCAGTTCGCTGCTGTAGCCGTGAAGAGTATTGATCGTGTAATTGTTCACAGACAGATTGACCAACGGAAAAGCAGAGCTTTGCAGGCTCGTGGCAGTTGCTGTGCCGACATTTATGCTGGGAATGTGCTGTCCAAATAAAAAAAATGATGCACAAAATAATATAAAAAATCCAAAACCTTTATAAAAATATTTCAAAATTAGCCTCCTGATCATACAAACATTCTTGTCTTTAGTATAAATTGTTCCCGAAAAAAAGGCAAGGACAGTCACTAAAATTTAAGATTTTCATATAATTAAAGTGAATTGTGTTTGATACAGGGAAGGATAGAAAAATAATGAAAAATAAAAGAGTAAATTATCCAAAAGGGAATGCGATGGTATTTCCGTTGGAGCTTGCGCAGATACCGGAGGAAGAAAAGACAGGGGATCTGAAGTATTTGTATCCTCTGGAGGTAACTGAGTTAAATGGAATGGTTATGAATGTGTGTGATCAGATGGAATATGATGGAAGTCCCATGTATGACCGGTATCCCGATAAGGTGACCATAGAACGCATGGCATCGGGGATATGCTGTCATTATTGCCGGGATAAGGACAGAGTCGATCAAAAATGGCTGAGTCCCATGGTGGAGATCATGCTGTGCAATGAGATGAATTGCCGGAGAGAAAGACGTTGCCGGCGTAACCGATAAAAAATGATAAAACGAAAACCCGGCAACAGTCACCGGGTTTTAAAAAAATAATTCACTATATAAACTATAAGTCTAATAACTGCTGGTATATATCACGTTTGGAAACGCCCCGGTCCTGTGCCACTTTTTTCATGGCCTCCTTTTTGGAGAGATTCTGATCAAGGTAAAGCTGCATATGCTCACGTAGATTCATTTCCTTCCAGCTGTTCTGCTTTTCCTGCTCCAGAGTCTGCCGGGAGATACCTTCGAGAACCATAACATATTCTCCCTTGGGAGTATGATCCGTATAATAAGCGATTGCCTCGGAAAGCGTCATAAGCCGGACGGTTTCGTGAAGCTTTGTAAGTTCCCGGCAGAGAGTAAGCTTTCGGTCTCCGAGTGTGTCATACAGCTGTCGGAGAGTGGCAAGAAGATGATGGGGAGCTTCGTAGAGGATGACAGTTCTTGTCTCTGTCTTCAGGGATTCCAGAATGACCGCTCGTTCCTTTTTGTCCGGTGGCAGAAAGGCCTCAAAGGCAAAACGGCGTGTGGACAGCCCGGATAATGTCAGCGCCGTTACACAGGCACAGGCGCCGGGAAGGGATGTGACAGGGATCCCTGCTGCGTATGCCTGACGGACAATTTCTTCACCGGGATCGGAAATGCCAGGTGTGCCGGCATCTGTCACAAGGGCAATATTTGTTCCCTGGGCAAGCTTAGTGACAAGATAAGCAGCTTTGTCCACTTTATTGTACTCATGATAGCTTGTCATAGGGGTTTTGATCTCAAAATGATTTAATAGCTTGATGGTATTACGTGTATCCTCTGCGGCGATCAGGTCCACCTCTTTCAGGGTTCTCAGGACGCGGAAAGTGATGTCCTCCAGATTGCCGATGGGTGTAGCACATAAGTATAGAGTTCCGGTCATTGTTTTCTCCATTTCTACGAGTGATATATATCAAGAATCTCCTGCGTGTATTGTCCCGGTGCGGAATATATGACAAGAGGAGATTCTATTTTTACCATGGAATTGCCGCCACGGACGGCATCGATCAGTACCATGTTGGGTTCCTTGTGGGAAAATGGATGCACAAAACGCATGCGCTTCGGTTCCAGTTTGTATTTGGTAAGACATGTAATGATCTCGATCAGACGAAACGGCCTGTGTACCATAATGAAATGTCCACCGGGCTTTACTACCTTAGAAGCTTCCCGGATCACATCATCCAGGCTGCAGAGAACCTCGTGGCGGGCGATGGCTTTTGGCATGTCCGGATTTTTAAGACCGTGATTGTTGTTCATGTATGGTGGATTGGTGATCACATAATCGTAGGAGGATTTGCCAAGAATATGGGATGCCTCCTTGATATCACCTTCTATAATACGGATCTTTTCTGCGAGTCCGTTTAATTGGACACTTCGTCTGGCCATATCTGCACTTTCAGGCTGGATCTCTAATGCATCAATGTGGGCTGCATTTGTTTTGGCAGTCAGTAAAATGGGAATCACACCGGTTCCCGTGCCAAAATCAACAACCTTGCTGTCGGGCTGACAGCCGGCAAAAGAGGAAAGTAATACAGCATCCATTCCAAAACAGAATTTCTCGGGATGTTGTATGATATGATAGCCATTGATCTGAAGATCATCCAGTCGTTCTCCCGGTTTTAACTCTTTATTCATAGGAATCCTCCGTTATGAGTGGTCCGGACGGTTGGATGAGTTGGCTGAACCCTTTGTATTGTTGTCGCTGTGACGGTGGCTGTTATTCCGTCTGTTGTGGAAATTGTCACGTTCACCCTTCCGGCTGCGTTCCTCGCGGAAGCGTTCCGGACGTCCCATTTCTCTGCGGTTATCGTTTTGGCGTTCGTAGCTGCCACGGAAGTTCTGCTCCTGTTTTTCAGTCTCCGGCAGATGGACATTCTGGTTATCATAGCCGCCTCTGCCTTTGGCAGGGCGTTTATCTCTATCCCGGTTATTATTGCGGTTGTCCCGGTCGTTGCGGTCTTTGCGGTTATCCCGTGAGTCCCGGTTTTGTTCTCTGTCCGGATTTCGATCTCGGCCGCGGCTGCGATCCCGGTTATCTCGGCCCTCGCGGTTATCCCTGTTATTGCGGTCTCTGCCGTCCCTGTTCTGGTTACGGTTGTCTCTGCGCTGGCCACGGGAACGCTGCCTGCCGTTGTCACGCTTTCCTCCGGATTTCTCGTTTTCTTCCTCCTGAAGCTCCTCTAAATCCTGCTTCTCCATGATCTCAAGCTGTTCCAGTCCCTCGGCATCTACCATTTCATTAAGGGAAGCCTCAAGCTCAGAGCCCTCATTGGAGATCTGGTGATCCTTAAAGCTCAGATCAGCAACAGGGTATTCATGGATCTCCCGTTCGCCGTTCTTTTTGGTGATCACAACCTTCACAAGCTGTTTTAATACACTGGTGCTCTGTACTTCGCCGGTGTAACCGTCAATGGTTTTGACCTGGGAGCCGATGGATGGAAGAGAACGGTTTAGCTCTTCGTAAGCCTCCTGCTCGTTTTTCAGGCAGCACATAAGACGTCCGCATACACCGGAGATCTGGGTAGGATTCAGGGAAAGTCCCTGCTCCTTAGCCATTTTGATGGAAACCGGGGCAAACTCGGACAGGAAAGTATGGCAGCAGAGTGGTCTGCCACAGATGGCCATGCCACCCAGAAGCTTCGTCTCATCACGGACACCGATCTGGCGTAACTCAATACGCGTGCGGAATACGGATGCAAGATCTTTTACAAGTTCACGGAAATCGATACGTCCGTCGGCTGTAAAATAAAAAAGTAGTTTATTTCGGTCAAATGTATATTCTGAATCGATCAGCTTCATTTTCAGATCGTGTTTCTTGATCTTCTCCAGACAGATCTGGTAAGCTTCCTTTTCTTTTTTTTCATTTTCAATATTGGTCTTTTCGTCCTCAGGAGTAGCGGTCCGTGTCAGCGGTTTCAACGGAGAAACCACTTTGTCGTCGGTAACCTCCTTTGGTCCCAGGACAACGGTACCGTATTCAATACCGCGGGTTGTTTCCACGATGACATGATCACCCTTTTTTACATCGTATCCGGTGGGATCAAAATAATAAACCTTGCTTGATTTACGGAATCTGACTCCGATAATTAATATCATAATAATTATGTCCTTTCTATTGGCGGATTAAGATTATTCTTTCATGGTCAGAGCCATGAGTTCCATGGTCACATCAAAATTTACATTGGCATCGAGACGGACCTTTGCCTTATCAATGGCCTGAAGGATATTCTCTATACTCTCATAGGTGTGTATGCTGGCCTGATGGGAGATATCATGAAACTGATCCCGGTACAGCACAAGATTGGCGTCCTTTGTAACCTTAAACATCAGTACGTCGCGGTACCAGAGCAGCATCAGATCAAGATAATCATCGATCATGCCTTTTTTCTGAGAAAAAATACGGATCGTGTCTACGATTTCTGATATGTCCATATGTTCAATATTCTTTAAAAGACGAAGTGTGTCCTCTTTCATTTCCTGAAAATCCGTAGAGTTGGCAAAACGGATAGCCTTGCCCATATTGCCCTGACAAAAACCCGCAGCGATCTCGGCCTGCTCACGTTCCATGGAAAGATGACTTACCAGATAACCGGCAATCTCTTCCTTGGAGATCGGCTTTGTATTGATCGTGACACACCTGGACTGGATCGTTGGCAGAAGTGCGTTAAGATTGTCTGTGAGCAGAATAATGACTGCATAAGCCGGAGGCTCCTCGATGGTTTTGAGAAGAGCGTTCTGTGCCTGCTCTGTCATTTTGTTGGCATCCGGGATGATGTAAACCTTATGGTTACTGCTGTATGGCTTGATCTGGATATCATTGTTGAGCTGTTCCCGGATATCATCCACGCTGATACTTGCTTTTTCGTGGGTTATATAACGGATATCCGGATGGTTGCCGGACTCTGCCTGGTGACAGGATTTGCAGCCGTCACAGGAATCTGCATCGGCAGACTTTTCGCATTGAAGTGCCTTTGCAAAGGCATCCGCCAGCATCCGCCGTCCGGAACCTGTCTCGCCATTGATAATATAAGCGTGGGAGATATTTCCTGTCTCAATTGCTGTCTGGAAATGCTCCTTTGCCTGTTTTTGTCCTATGATATCTCTGAAATTTGCCATAAATGCCTCCTGTTTATGATAGGTCAGGTAAAAAGATCAAGGATCATACCCTGAATTTCACCGATTTTATTTAATATCGCTAAATGGTCCTTTTCCTCCTGCATGAGCTCCTCGGCGAGATCGTCAAGTGCCTGGTCGATAAGCTTTACCATACCGTAGACTCTGTGGCGTCCCTTTTTGTCCAAAAAGTTCTCGCGGCTGAAGGAGTGGGAGTGGGTGACGATCTCATTCATAAATTCTTTGATCATCTTGCGGTACAGCTTCATATCCCTGATATCCATCCTGCGGCTGAGCTTGTTGCCCTGCTGGGTGATATCCTCCATCATGACGGCAAGACTTGCCTGCAGCTCCTGCTCCTGAATACTGCTGAGCAGTGTGAAACGAAAGGAGCCGTCTGATTCCGGAACAGAGGTCTTTGTATCAATCTGTGCCGGCTGCTGCAGCTGGTTAACTCTCAGATCCATTGCAGCTCCCTCCTTTCATGCATTATACAAAATAGTGACAGGTCTTTGCCCAGATTTCGTCGGAAATCTCCTTTTCAGACCGGTTTCCATCAACAATAATGATATTTTCTACGTCCTCCATCCGATGGATCAGATCCAGATACCGCTCTCTGACATCGGTAAGACGTTCCTTTGTTTCATAGATGTCTGTCTGATGACGTCCCTTAGTGACTCGCTCCATTGCCGTTTCCGGCGAAACGTCTATAAAGATATGGCAGTCAGGACGAACAATCTCATTTGCCATTTCATTGCATTTCATGATCCATTCCAAAGGAACCGATACACTTTGATATGCATAATTGGAAAAGACATATCGATCGGAAAGGACAGCAATGCCATCGTCAAGAAGCTTGCAGATGCCATTGACCGGATTGTTCAGGTGATCCAGCCGGTCTGCTGCAAAAAGAGCTGTCAGAGTCGTTTCTTCGCCCTTGATACGGCCGGAAAGAAACTGGCGCAGCAGCGTGCCGATCGGTCCGTTGCTTGGCTCCATGGTAGTCATACAGCTGATGGAGTGTCCCTGTATATGCTCCTGTAACAGAGAAATCTGTGTGGATTTGCCGCTTCCATCAATACCCTCAAATGCAATAAAACACCCTTTATTTGAAACCATAGAAATACCATATCCTTTCTAAAAACTGTATATCCTGATGTGGAATAAAACTGCCGAAACATCTAAAATATCTCACTTTATATAATACGCTTTTTTCGGAACTTTTGCAAGAAAGAGCATGACTTGATATTTTCAATTAAACATAATAAAATAAGAATATCGTATTGATACAGTTACGAAGGAGACTGGGGAGATGGAATGGAAATTTTTGCCGGAGGATAAGTCGGGACCTGCGAGAAAGTCAAGGGACTACCGATTATTTAACGAGCGGGTTATTAAGTCGGCGCAGATGCTGGAAAAGTCGTTGTCTGAGTATATCGTCAGGGAGGATGAGGACCTCAACACCAACAAGCTTTTAAAGGAAACGAGAGAGGTTATTGCACTGAGTGATGATCCGGTGCACACGTTTCGTATGCTTCGAAGGGTGCGCAGATATGATGATCTCACGTATATCCATAGTCTGAATGTGGCGATCCTGTGCCATGAGTTTGCAGGCTGGATGCATATGTCGGAGGAGGAACAGGATATTCTGACTCTGGCAGGACTGTTGCACGATGTGGGCAAGATGGGGATTCCGGGGAAGATCATCAAAAAAGCAGGATCATTGACTGATGAGGAGTATGAGCTGATCAAACAGCATCCTCAGAAGGGATATGATTTTCTCAAGAGGCATCCTCTTGATGAACGGATCATGAAGGCGGCACTGATGCACCATGAGAGATGTGACGGTTCCGGATATCCCAATGGATTAAAAGCAGATGAGATTGATGATTTTGCCAAGATTGTTGCTATTGCAGATTACTATGATGCCCTGACCTCAGCCAGGGTCTACAGAGAACCTCATTGTCCCTTTGAGGTGTTCCGGATGCTGCAGGAGGAGAGAGAGAAGTTTGATCCTACATATCTGGCAGTATTTATGGAGGGCGTTGCATCATTTTATATCGGGTGCGAGGTGGTCCTGTCAAATCAGAAGCGTGCGAGGATGGTAGATACCAACCCTACAGATCAGAGTAATCCCATTGTGAAAATGGATGGACTGATCGTGAATCTGGCAATGGCACCGGACGTGGATGTGAAAGAAATATGTTAAAACAGTGCAAATTGTGAAATTAAATCCGGATTACAGTGAATTTTGTGAATAAATTTGAAAAAAACAGTAAGAAAAGCGGAAACTTAAAATGGTTTCCGCTTTGTTAATATGATCAATAATTTTTATTGTAATCTGGTGGATATTTTTCATCCAACCTTCATTTTGAACTTTTGTAACTCTCTTTCGTCATCCACAGGAATCTTTTCCATGCGTGCGCCAAGAGCTGTCATTTTTTTGTCGAAATCTTCGTATCCGCGCTCGATAAAATGAATGGAATCAACTGTCGTAAACCCGTCAGCCACAAGACCTGCTACAACGAGTGCGGCTCCTGCACGGAGATCAGGTGCTGTGATAGAGGCTCCGGTCAGACCGGTGACACCCTCGATGATCGCAACATTTCCCTCGACCTTGATATTGGCACCCATGCGGGCAAGTTCATCTACATATTTGAAACGATTCTCAAAAATACTCTCGGTTACAGTACTGGTTCCATTGGAAAGAGCCAGAAGTGTTGCAATCTGAGGCTGCATATCCGTTGGAAAACCGGGATACGGTAATGTCTTGATCTGAGTGTGTCCCAGACGGTCATCGGCAGACACGCGGACAGCATCATCAAACTCCTCCACCTTTGCGCCAATCTCGATCAGTTTGACAGAAATGGCCTCCAGATGCTTTGGAATGACATTGCGGATCAGCACATCTCCTTTGGTGGCAGCAGCGGCAACCATAAAAGTACCCGCTTCAATCTGATCCGGAATAATGGAATACTCACTGGCATGGAGACGATCTACGCCGTCGATACGGATCTTGTCAGTACCGGCACCCTTGATGTTGGCACCCATGCTGTTGAGGAAGTTGGCTACATCTACGATGTGCGGCTCCTTGGCAGCATTCTCAATGACAGTACGACCCTGTGCCATACAGGATGCAAGCATGATATTGATCGTTGCACCTACAGATACAACATCGAGATAGATGTGGTTTCCTGTCAATGCGTCAGCAAAGGTATTGATCATACCATACTCAATATTGACAGTGGCACCCAGAGCACGGAATCCCTTCAGATGCTGGTCGATAGGACGGCTTCCGATATCGCAGCCACCCGGAAGAGCCACCTGTGCCTTTTTATATTTACCGAGAAGGGCTCCTAAAAGGTAGTAGGATGCCCGTATTTTACGAATGGAATCATAATCTATTGTAACATCAGAAATAGTACTTCCGTTGATCTGTACCTCGTGAGGTCCCAGTCGTTTTACGGTAGCACCAATACTCTCTATCGCTGTAAGAAGGACGTTGATATCTCTTACATTTGGAAGATTGTCGATCGTTACTGTCTCATCGGTCATGATGGCAGCAGCGAGAATACCAAGAGCAGCGTTTTTGGCACCGCCGATGACAACCTCACCGTGAAGAGGGCTTCCGCCCTTAATAATATACTGATTTTCCATTTTGCACCTCATCAAACACTTTTTTTGCAAAACACATTTCACCACTCGTGTAGAATAGTGAAGACATACATACCATACATTATATCGAAATCGTTTATAATGTCAACCTATTTTCTTCTGTTTTCAAAATAAACAAAAGAGTCAATGGCATCAAAGATATCCTGAAATGTTTCCCGCGGAGCGACATCAATATATTTCTGCAAAATTTCCTGCTCTGCCTGACCATGGTAACGTCCGTAAAAGATATCAAAAAGATTATGTCCCCGCACATATATTTTGATCAGCTCCATATTATCCTTGATATCCTGCTTGCTCCTGATACGTATATTATTGGTTCGCTGCATGCGTTTCATACTATTTAATTTGAATAGGTAATCCTTGTATTTTTTGAATAGGATATTATAAAAATCCTCCTCGCTTTTCACAACACCGATCTTAGTCATGATCTTTGGATCCAGAAAATAATTTTCAAAGGAATAATACTTCAGGATCAGGACATTTTTCGGCTCTACCTTTGGCAGGTTGCCTGCATCCTCTTTGGCGCGCTGGCCATAATAGCTGCAAAGCTGCTTTTTGAGGTATTTTGGATTTTTACCGTCGCTGTCCCGGATCATCAAAAACTGATCTTTTAAATACAGCTTGTTGATATATTTCAGGTTTGCGTAGGTTTTAATATTGGTACAGCTGTTTACCGGGATGATCGTGATACGTTTTAAATTACCATCTTCATCATAAATCTCGGAGTAATACTTCTGCAGAAGCATTGGAAGACGATTGCTGTCCTGCTTGCCCTCCACGATAAAAACAAAGCTGACATTCATCAGATCGTTGGCGGTATAGCCAAGGTCATCGAGGATCTGGTCAATATCCGTCTCCTCCCGTACCGTGGTGTAGAATTCCTCGTCCAGCAGCACCTCCTTGATCTGTTTGGAAGAAAAGTTAAAGATCAGATTTGGAGAGTGGGTGGAGAAGATCACCTGATTCTTTTTGGACAGGCGGTAGAGGATCTCACTGGCCACCTTCTGGAGCTGAGGATGCAGATATATCTCCGGATCCTCCATTAAAATAATGCAGGGAAGAGTATCTGCTTCGTCGATATATGCCTCCAGCAGAGACAGTGCGTAAATGCTTTTGATACCTTCGCTTAATGTATTTAATGAAGAAACGTAGTCGTTGCGGTCGCGGTTAATGAGCTGTGTATCAATATGCAGCAGGTCATCCAGATCAAAGTTCAGTACATAACGGATCTGCTGGGATGGGTTTCCGTTTCTGTGGAAATAGTGATTTACCTTCTCGGCAAACTCATTCAGATTAGTACGGAAAAGCTTATACTGCAGCAGACGTGTGGTCTCAAAAAGAGAAAGCTCCTCCGGTGTCTTTTTGTTGATCACCCCAATACACTGGAAACAGCGGTTACATTTCCGGGTAGCGTCAAAGGTACACATATTATCCTTTAGCATCTGAAAGGATTCTTTGTCATAAAAACTAAAGACATCGTTTTGCAGTGCATCAAGATTTCTGGTCTGGTCAATATGATAGATCTTCGGAAAAATTTCCGGGATATAAGGATTATTTTTCTGAAAACCGTCATTGTAACGGATCTTGTGCTCCGGGTTAATGTGGCATGTAAATGTCACGGCATTGTCCCGGAAGGATGGCAGCAGTGAGGAAAACTCCTCCAGCCACTTGTCAAAGTCGCGGTGCTTGCTGACAATACCAAGACCTTGATAATACTGCAGATCCTCTTCGGTAAACTCAATGGACAGAGTAATGTCAATGCTTTTTCCGGGATCCAGAAACTCCAATGTCTTAGGAGTGTGATTTCCTGTGGCGGTCAGGATCGCGTCAATGACATTTGTTTTGCCGGTATTATTTTTACCCACAAGAATCAGTGCATTTTCCAGTTCGTTGATCTCCAGATCGCGGATGGATTTGAAATTTCGTATTCTGAGATAGCTGATCTTCATACTTTATCCCTCATTTCCGTACGCACTAGCCCCTTTTTTTATTGTATGTTTTTGATCTGCCTTTGGTGCTTTTCCATCCGTTTCCCTTTTTACGGCGGATTGAGTAACCAAAGTGGCCCAGCGCCTTGCCGAGACTGTAGTAGGTTCCGTGAGAATATGCGAGGAGACCGGCATCTTCCAGATGAAAGGTTCCTTTTTCGTCCATATATTTCTCAGCAACATGTACGGCGGTGACATCGGCTACAAAAACATGGTGGGAGCCAAGCTCTAAAATCTGGCGTACTTTACATTCAATGTTGACAGGTGCTTCCGCAATCAGCGGACATTTTACAGTATCCGCAGGAACCGGTGTGAGATGGCAGTTTGTCCACTTGTTGTGATCTCTGCCTGAGCGTACCCCGCAGAAATCCGTAGCGTGTGCAAGCTCCTTTGTGGTGAGATTGATGACAAATTCACCGGACTCCCGGATCATGGGATAAGAGTGACGTTCCGGACGAACGGCGATATAAGCCATTGGTGGATTTGTGCAAAGTGTACCGGTCCATGCAACTGTTAATATATTTGATACGTGATCCATATCGCCGCAGCTCACCATGACAGCGGGGAGCGGATAGATCATATTTCCCGGTTTAAAATTAACTTTTTTCATATATAAATGCCTTTCTGACAGATTAAAACTATTGTACCACATCCCCTTTGTTACTTCAAAGAAAAAGTCATTTCATGAAGAAGGGAAATTTGTGAATGAGACTATCCAAAAAAAATAGAATGTGATAATATAATATATGGAAGAAATGTTCTTCCACGAGGGAAGTTTCGAGTAAAGAAGAAAGGCAGGAGAGTGTCATGGGAAAATATCTGGAATTTGAATCTATGACAGAGGGTCTTGAAAATAAAGTGCGTCAGGATTTGAAGTTTAAAACGGGAAATTTTATCTGGAAGATCAAGTTTAATATTCCGCTGGATCCCAAGACGGTCAATAACGTAAACCTGTATGTGACATCCATGAATCTTTCCCCTCTGCGGACGGCGATCCGTTACAACTCGTTGGAAAATGAGATTGAGATCGAACCGCTGGAGCCGTATGCACAGAATGAATCCTACATATTAAATATTACAACCAATGTGACATCTTTAGGGGGGAAGCCGTTAAAGAAACCGCTTCAGGTACAGTTTAAGATAGACGGCTGATAAGACTGCTTATGAAAAAGTTGAATTACAAAAAAAGATTTCATTTATTTAAAGATATGAAGTTTCTCCACCGCATGATATTGATCTACCTGATCGGTGGTATCATTCCGCTGGTAGTTGTGGGTATCTATACCAACATGCAGACGCGGAAAATGATGATCAATGTCACGGAGGAGACACAGTCGGAGGAGCTTTCGGTCCTCGGCTCATCCATTCGGGAATCTATGACGGTGCTTGATAATGTAGCGCGTCTTCTCTGCAACAATCATGAAGTTCAAAAGCTTGCCACCAGAAAATATAAAAATAAAACACAATTTTACAAGGATTACCGGGAGACCGATGGTATTCTTCGGGATTACTTGAACCTTTATGAACAGGATATATCCAGCATAAAAATATATCTCAATAATCCAACCATTGACAAGTATGATCTGGAAAGGATCAACAATCTTTCCTATTTTAAGGAGACAATAAGATATCAGTCCTGGTACAAGGGAACGGTCAAAAATAAGGAAAAAGGCTACTGGTACTTTAGCCAGATGAATGTAAATAAAGGACAGACCATCCAGATCAGCAGATCTGTTTTAAATAAAAACGGTGATGTGGCCGGGATTGTCACAATCCTGCTTCAGTACGATAAAACAACCACAGCATTAAATGACCGGGATGATAATATCGCTATTTTTTACAACAATTTTTATGTTGTATCTGAAAATTTTAGTTTGGATGATTATCCGTTTTTGAAGGAGGAGATCCAGAAGATTCATAAGAGCCGGGTTTCCAAGAGAATATCCTACGGTGTTGAGGAATATCTGGTTGCCTATGAGAGGATCCAGATGGATGACTCCAAGAATTATTATTCTGTGGTGAGTATTCAGAATTATCAGGATATCATGACAGGGGTCAACCGGATCAGTTTTCAGGCATTTATACCGGAGATAATCGGAGTAATACTATCGGCTGTTTTGATCTTTGCATTTGCTGTATCCTATAGCAATCGTATGTATCAGCTGCGCGTGCAGATGCATCGGGTGGCACAGGGCGAGTACGACAAGGTGGAGCGTATTGAGGGAAACGATGAGCTTGGCGAGCTTTATACGGAGCTTGAACAGATGATGAAAGATATCCGGCTGCTGATGAGCAATGTGGTGGACGAGCAGGTACAAAAGGAAAAGCTGCACACGAAACAGAAGGAAGTAGAGTTTAAAATGCTGGCAAGTCAGATAAATCCACACTTTCTCTACAACACACTGGAGACGATCCGGATGAAAGCGGTGGTGAATCATCAGCCGGAGATTGTGGAACTTGTCAAAATGCTTGCCAAGACGATGCGTTACAATATTCAGGTAACAGACCGGCTTGTAAGGCTGAAGGAAGAACTTCTGATGGTAGAATATTATCTGAAGATCCAGGAGTACCGTTTTGGAGACCGTATCAAATCGGAGCTGGTTATTGATCCGGAGGTAGACGTAAAGGCATATATCCTGCCACTCACGATCCAGCCGTTTGTGGAAAATGCGTTTGTACATGGACTGGAGCAAAAAGAAAAAGATGGGGAGCTTACGATACATGTATATAAGGAAGAAAATGAAATTTATATAGAGATCAAAGACAATGGATGCGGTATGGATTATTACGAATTGGGTGCTTTGCGAAAAAACATGCGGGATGAAAATGGAGATGATACCCATATCGGTGTGCGTAATGTCAGCCAGAGAATCCATATTTTATATGGAAGTGAGTATGGCGTAGAGGTTTACAGCACGAAAAATATAGGCACAAAAGTGTTGATTCATATACCATATCAAATGGAAAATACACAAAATGTATAATTTATCGGGTAAAAATGTCAAATAATTAAGGTTTTATTTCCATATGTTTTTGGTAAAATATACAAGAACAATTAAATTGTATACCTATGCTATGGCAATGGTGTACAATAAAACGTGAATATGGACAGCATGGAGATGATCTTACGGATTATGGATTCTGTGTTGTACCGATTATGAGGAGGACGATACAATGAGAAAGTCATTAAGAAAAGTAGCAGCTACCGTCAGCGCACTTGCTCTGGCATTAGCAGTTACAGCAACAGCAGTACCTACAGACGTATCTGCAGCAACAAGCAAGGCCGGTAAGAAAGCAGCTAAGGCTGAGTTCGATGCAGATGGTACCTACCATGCATATTTCGGTTTCCAGGAGAAAGGTTCCTGGATCTTCCGTGACGAGTGGTATTCGGATACCCT
>CAKRHL010000003.1 GCA_934338765.1 uncultured Lachnospiraceae bacterium
AAAAGACGCAAAGGAAAGCCAGTTATCTACTGGTTATCTTTCCCCTGCGTCTCTGGTGCTTCCATCATCTCTGATGTGTCCTTATCAGGTGGACTGTTCATTTAATTGTTATTTTGTTTCTATGCTGCAGATCTCAGATCTGCCAGATGCGGAACACACCTTTATCAGCACGCTTCCGTATCATGCCTTCTGTATATTTCTTCAACATCATTACCTATTTGCAACGATTACATTTGATCGTAATGCTTCATAGTTAAGAATCATATCCTCTCGTAAAATCTGGTCTATAGAACATTGAAACAACTCACAAATTTCAATAAGCCTTTCAATTTCCGGATAAACTGAACCCTGGTCCCATTTCGATATATTTTGACGACTAACATTCAGTTTTTCTGCTAACTTTCCCTGCGTCATATATTTTTATCTTTCTCCTGATTATCTCCATATTGTATTGTATCAATAAGTAACTTTTTAAAATCCTGCTCACTCATCCATTACACTTCTCTCTGTTTTTTGATTTCTACACTCAATATAATCTCTCTTGAGCAAGAACTCTTTATACCAGACAACTGTTACAGAATAAAATTCCAAATATGTATATACATCTTTAAAATTTGACCACGCATACCAATTATTTGATATTATAGTTTTAACATTCTCGATAGCTTTTATCTTAATGTCGTTATCTTCTGAGTCTGCAAAAATAATTGATATATTAAAAATATCCGGTGCATTTTCCTCATCTGTTGGTGTATTCATAAAGGTGTCTTTCAACGTCGCTTCCATGCTTTCTCTTATTGCTTTCTTAGGCTTCTTTACATAGTAATTGAACAATGTTCGCCAAGTAATATTATATTGGTTACCCTTAACCAGCATATCATAATTAAAATTTTCAATTACAAGACTATTTTCTAAAAAATCTGATATTATACGGTTAGGCGGCATTAAAAATTCTTTCGCCTCATTCCATTCTTCTTCCCAACAACTTATTCCTATATACTTAGAAATCATCTCTACTGTTAAAAAGAAAAGAAACTCTATATTTTCATAAGAATCCTTTGCTAAGCTAAAAAACGGAGATAACGGCCACATAAATGCTTTTTGATATGTAATCCTGCCATGAGCTATTGCATTCCTTACCTTAATCATATTATCTACAAAAAAGGCTATATTATCATCCAACAACTCGTATTTTTCCAGGAAATACTTTATCTTTACTGCCAGACTCAGATAATCACCTATCAAAAGTCTATTAACAGCTTTCTTATTCTGCTCTACCAACTGCCTTATCTGTGTACTTTCAAAATAATAAGATTGAAAATGATGATACAGCATATCTGCAATATTATTCTCTAATTTTTGTTTTAATTCTTTATTTATACTGTCTCCAAACAATTCAAATATGTGAAAAAAACTCAGTGTTGCCTCATCATAATATAAATCAGCATCGCAGCTTTCTTCTTTTAAATAAATTGCTTTTCTCCATCGGTCAAGTAAAGTAATAATTAATTCCGGTTCCTTATTCAACTTATCTAACAAAATCATTAAATCTCTTGTATAATCTACATCACCAATTTTTAAATGAATCTCTTGTTTTTCGTATTCTATTGGCGTAATCCCACCAGAACCCCCATTACTATGATAAACAGTAAGTGGAATCCCTGTAAAAAAGGTGATTATTCCTTGTATAACTAAATTATCCGCTCTGCTATATCTATGTGTCTCTGACGGACCAGCATATTGTTCCAATTCACACTCAGTTATGACTGACAGTTCCTTACACCATACCCTTCTCATCCCACCACTATTTATTGTCTTTTTTCCAGTATCAAATACCACAGAATTGTTATATTCAAAATAAACCTCAATACCTTCAGCCTCACAATTATAATAATGTTGGCTGTATGCTGTATGTGACATTTCACTCCATCCCTTCTATTTTTCTGTATTTTTTCATAAAAGAAAATCTGTTCATAGCTCCGTATACACCTTGCCATCTTCAAACTTTACATCATCAAGCAATAGTGCCTGAAAGCTGCTCATACTCGTTACCGTTCAGTTATTACTGTTTCCTCAAAAAACTATATTAATTATATCACAATATTCTTTTCCTCTCCACAGAAAAAGGCATCCTATGAATCTCTCCACAGGATGCCCCTTTATCCCGGCTCACTCTTTCTTATCGAAACGGTGTGTCTTTCGCCTCCTGCCAGCCATCACGACCTGCACTTGGTTCCAGCTGTTCCTTACCGTCACCGCTTTTCTGCTTTTCCTTGCTCTCCTCAAAGGACTTTCTCACTGCTCCATACAGCTTTTCCCGAAATTCTTTCGTTACCGGAAAGCAGATATCCTGATAGATACTCTTCCCATGTTCATCGGTCTGTTTCGTCTTATAGGACGGCATTGCCACAAAGAGTCCATTCTTTCCCTGCAACAATGATACATTATTAATCACAAAGCAGTCCTCCAGATAAATTCTCGCAAGACCTCGGATGTTACTTCCATCCCGTTCAAACGGAGTAACTTTTACATTGAACTTTAGTTCCTGTGATTTCTCCTGATCCACCTGACTGATCTTAAGCTGCAACCGGTTCTCTTCTATCTGCTGCACCTGTTCATAGGCTTTCATGATTCCTTCATAGAGTTCTTCACGAAATTCTTTTGTAATCGGATGACAGATATCCTTATATCCGCTGTCGTCTTTACTGCTTGCATATCTCGGCATAGACACAAAACACTGACCATCCTTATTCTCAATGACAGCAATGTTGCTGACCCTGAAACTTTCCTCAAACACTACCGATGCAAATGCACGGATGTTTCCATCCCCTTTGTTTAACTGATTAACTGTAATCTCATAATTCATACAAATCACCTTTCCTTCCATAAAATAACGCCACAGTTGCTCATAAGTTTCCGTGGCATATACTTTCTTCTTTTTATACTTTGTTACCTGCTATCTTCTTCCAATAATGCTTTCAGCGCCTCTCGGATGTCTTTGCCGTCAATCTCATTTCCAAGACACTCCCAGCCTTCGCTCTTTTTCCTTGCAAAAAGTTCAATTCTTGGCAGATTTCCACAAAGTTCTACAATCCGGTTCCTTATCTCATCTGGTTTTTTACTGTGTTCTCCACGATGTGCGATACATAACTGTCTGACATTTGGTGATGCCCGGTGAGGATGTCCTTTGGTTGCTAATAAACATACCTCCGAACAACTCCTTGTCCAAAAACCAAGTCCTACAAAAAAGGTATCTGCTTTCGGATTCTGCTTTATCCAGTTAAAAGCACAGGTCTTATACTGAAATCCCCAGCTTTCAATAACCGAAAGCCCTTCTCTGAGCTTCGGAAACGTAACCCACAAAAACAGCACAGCATCATCCGCCGCAATCTCATTTACCGGAATCCCCTGAATATCAGCAATAGACATTGTCTGATATTTGGCTGCGGCAACACCTTCCCCCTTCTGGCGATCATATTTCCAGGGAGGATCAGCATAGATAATGTTGTATTTTTTTCTCGTACCATCAGTTTTATCATCCACATTACCCCTGTTTGTTTCCAAAAAAATCTGCTCTTTTACCATATTTTTCTCCTTTCCATCAAAATAGCCGGTCTTTCCCCGACTTGTTTAGCGGTAAACACCCCCTTCCCTACGATCCGTCTTTTCTCCTTCCTGCTGATCCGCATTATTTACCGGCGCACACTTCACTACAAATCGTTTTGTGCCATGCTCCGCACAGGTGAAAAGTGTAAGACTTTCCCCCTCTGTCTGCTCTGTTACCCATTCATCGTATGGATTTACGACTTTCATCTCTTTTACCGTGTATTCATGCTTTTCCTTCTTTCTATTCGTAAGCAGTACCTTCGCCCCGGCTTCAATGTTGCATAGATAAGTAAAATACACCCCACGGCGGCTGCCATTATGTCCGGCAAGGACACAGTTGCCTTTCCCACAAAGCTCTGTCGTATTTGTCATATGACCAATGCCCTCATTAAGCTGCACACTGCCGGCTCCTTCAAATACCGGATATTTAATATCTAAACTCGGTATTTCAATAATCCCGATAACACCCTCCTGTAATAAAAGGGAATCTTTCTTTTTATGATCTTTTTTGTTCTGCTTCTCTTCATTCTGTTCCTCCTCAAACGCTTTCATATAACGGTTACTTCTCTCCTGCTCTTTCATCCGCAAAAGAAAGGGGATTGCGACAATAGCAACCCCCAGTAAAATCAACACAATATCCTTTTTTATCCGTCTCTTCATCGGTAATCCTTCCTTTCTCCATACGGACAAGCATTCTCTGCCACCTGACTGATCTCCTGCCCGTTTTCTTCTGTGATCGGTTTATTCTCCAGATCAAGCTGGGTATTGAGTTCAAACTGTCTGGCAGTCTTGCTTTTCAATTCTTCCTCGTAGGCAAACGGCTTTTCGTATTCTGCCTTTGCCTGTTCCATATCACGCTGATACTGCTCTAACTTCTTCTCCAGAAATTCAATGTTTCCATCCATCCCGTTGAAGCAGTTTTCCAGTTTGACCATACATCCCACCGGGGAGTTGGATAACTCCACCTTGTAATCGGTTCGCCCATGCAGGATCAGATAATTCACACCAATAAAGTTTTTCTCCACCTGCACCTCAAAACCACGGTACTCGCCGATTCCGGTTGTCTCCCCAACCTTGCATTTGCTGACTGCTGCCAACACCGCCGTGCCACCATCCACACGCTCATGAAAGGTCATATTTCCCACTTTAATGGCAAACTCCTCATCCGCGGCAAGCACCTGTTCATCCCGTTTCTTAATATCTGCATGAACACAGTTCAGCTTTTCGTTTGCTGCAGCGATCAATTTCGGAAATTTGATCATAAACTGATCCTGCAGACTGTAATGCTGACTGTCATAGGATGCCTTTAACATCTTGAGTCTCTGCACCTCATTATCCACTTCCATCTTTTCTTTGATCAATGGATTTCCGGTTGCCACAGCCTTAATCTCAGCATACGATAATGTTGCTTCGTCGATATCCTCACAGCTCCTTGAAATGGACTTGCTGGTCATCACCTGTGAGATAAAACGCTGTTTATTCTCCACAAGGCTCCAACTGTATGCATCAAAAGTTCCTTTCGTAACATAACGGTATACCGCCACTTCACTGTTTTCATTTCCCTGCCGCAAGCCTCTTCCTTCTCTCTGCTCGATAGAAGAAGGTTTCCATGGGCAATCCACATGATGCATTGCCGTAAGATGTGTCTGCACATTAACACCGGTTCCGCATTTATCGGTAGAACCGATCAGAATCCGCTTTGTTCCAGACCTCATTTCACGAAAAAGGGCATCCCTTGCAGCGTCAGTCTTGGCATCATGAATAAATGCAATCTGATCCGCCGGGATACCCTGCTTTACAAGTTCTGTTTTCAGATAATTATAGACATCAAAGGTATCCGCCTCTGCCCACGAAACGGTTAGCATCTCTTCTTTCCAACCGGATTTTGGAGTACCGATATCGGAAAAGATAAGCTGTGTGCCAATGATTCCCTCCTGCTCTGCTTTCTGGTATTCATACAACACATTTTCCACAACCTTATTAAGCTTTCCATCAACATTGTTCGGTGCATCCGGCATCAACAGCCTTGCATCCGTACCGAGAAGTCTTGCCTCATGAGTGATCTTTAAGAAATTGTCCTCACTGGGATCAACCCCTCCGTTTCGGATACGATCTGCCCTGGTGACAAATTCCTCCATAACCTGCTTCACATACCAGTCCGGCTCACTCTCCACGATGATATACTTACCGCCACGAAGTGCCGGCACATCCAGATCCAGCATGTCCCTTGTCTGAATATCTGCCACCTCTTTGAACAGGTTCATAAGCTCCGGCAGATTTGTAAACTTATTAAATCTCGTCTTAAAACGAAATCCGCTTCCCTCAACAGTAAGCTCTAATGCTGTGGTCTGTTCTCCAAAGTTTGCCGCCCAACTGTCAAAGTGGTAAATGCCGAGCTGCTCCAAGGTATCTTTCTGCAGGAAACTCTGCATGACATACATCTCGCACATCGTATTGCTGATTGGTGTTCCGGTTGCAAATACAATGCCCCTGCCACCATTTAACTCGTTGATATATTCACACTTCAAAAACATATCCATGGCTCTCTGGCTGCCGGTCCCGGTAATACCGGAAACATTCATCTTACTGAAGATGGCAAGGTTCTTAAACGCATGTGCCTCATCAACCATAATAGAATCAATGCCAAGCTCCTCAAAGGTAATCAGATCATCTTTCCTCTCTTCCGAGGTCATCTTTTTGATCTGCTCCTCAAGCCGCTTTTTCTGTGATTCCATCTGTTTGATCGTCCACCGCTCACTGTTTTGTGACTTCATCTCATCAATCGCATGGGCAATCTCCTCAATCTGTTTCCGGATCATCGCCTCCTTGCGCTCCGGTGAAATAGGAATCTTTTCAAACTGCGAATGGCTCATAATGATACAGTCATAATCTCCTGTCGCAATCCTTGAGATAAACTGTTTCCGCCTGCTCTTTTCAAAGTCACGTTCAGTTGCCACCAGAATGTTTGCTGACGGATAAAGCCTTAAGAACTCACTTGCCGTCTGCCCGATCAATGCCTTTGGCACAACCATCGCTGTCTTATTTGCTAGACCAAGCCGTTTCTGTTCCATACATGCTGCCATCATCTCAAAGCTCTTTCCTGCTCCAACACAGTGTGCTAACAGCGTGTTTCCTCCCATCAGCACTCTGGCGATCGCATTAACCTGATGTGGCTTCAAATGAATATCCGGATTCATCCCCGGAAATTCCAAATGACCGCCATCATATTCCCGAAGCCGTACATTATTAAATGTTTCATTATAATAATTCACATACTTATTACGCCGCTCCGGTTCTGCGAAGATCCATTCCTTAAAGGCTTCTTTCATCTGATTCTGCTTCTCTCTTGCAAGCATCGTTTCCTTCTGATTGATCTCATAATGGTATCTGCCATCTCCATCCTCAATGCGGTCACGCACGGTTACGGTTCTGAGATTCAGCGTTATCTCAAAGATCGTATAAGCATCCATACGGGAAGTACCATAGGTTTTACTGGCAGCCACCGAGGATTTGTCATATGACTTATTCTCAATAAACCACTCCATCGTATATTTATTCAGATGGATCTGTATGCCGGAACTATAGTAGGTGCTCCGTACTGCCCGCGATCGGCGTGGTGTGTCAAGAAGTTCAAAAATAAACGCTTCATAATCTTCCGGCTCGATCCATGTTGTTCCGATGCGCACATCAATCTCGGATGCATCCAGATCTTTCGGCTGTACCTGCTCTAAGGCAGTCACATTATCCGCAAACAATTCCGGATGTTCCTTTGCCACAGCATTGGCAAGCCGCAGCTTATCCCGGACATTGCCGGACAGGTATTCGTCTGCTGTTTCCCATCCATGATCCGGATCGTGTTCGTTATACTCCATCGGATTTAAGAAGATCAGTCCATTCAGCTCCTCAATAAGTTTTGCTCTGGAGAGCTCTGCCGCCAGATCATCCGAAAAATGAATCTCCTCCGGTGTGGTGTTATTCTCTTTTGCCAGCTTCTCTTTTACTAAAGTCAGATCCGGCTGATAAATACTAAGCATAAATGCGATGTTTACACCGTTAAACTCATTCACGGATACATTCAGTGCTTCTACGGCTGTTTCCACATGATCCACTGTCTGCTTTGCCTTAATGGTCTGCCGGGTAAACATATCTGCCTTTGACACCACGCCGTCCTCATCCACCATTTCCAATGAACAAAGTAAAGGGTAATCACCATCGTCCCGAAAGGCTCTTGCATTACCCTTTGCTGTGATATAACCATATTTTTTTGTAAATTGGTCATATACGGTATTTAATTCCTCCTGTGCCTGCCTTAATGCCTGTTCACTGCACCCGGACAACTGAATGTCGATCAAATGTCTTGTAGCAGTGCGTATGGCATCCATGCCCTTAATTCTTTCAAGCACCTTATCTCCCACCTCCTGTCTGACCATTCGTGAGTCCTTCCGGAAATAGAGAACACCATCAATGAATGTATAGGTAAAGTTCTTCACATCAGGATCTGCCGGAAGATATTCCTCCGGTTCTTCCCCCTCCTCTACCGTGCGTTCAAAATCGGTGATCTGAGCATGAATATTAGAAACCGCACGGGAAAGTGCTTCCTGCAGGTCAAAATCCGGATCATCGTTGACACAGGCTGTCAGATTACTGTTTTCTCCAAACCTTCCTGTATCCCGTATCATGTACCCCAGGATCATCTCCGGGTGCTCCACAAAATAGCTGTTGACCGGGATTTTATCCTCTGTCAGTCCCAGATGTACCCAGTCCGGCTCTGCCACAATCTTTCTCTCCCGTTTCTGAAAGAATAAAATATCACTGGTCACTTCCGTTCCGGCATCTGCCTTAAAAGCTGTATTGGGAAGTCGTATTGCTCCTATGAGTTCTGCCCTTTGTGCAAGATATTTTCGCACCGTACAATTCTGCTTATCTAATGTTCCCTTTGTGGTAATTACCGCCACAATCCCTCCCGGTCGCACATGATCAATCGACTTTGCAATAAAATAATCGTGTACCTTAAACTCCATCGCATTGTGCTTGCGGTCATACAGCTTGAAATCTCCAAACGGCACATTTCCAATGACGGCATCAAAGAAGTTATCCTCATAATCTACCGTCTCAAATCCTGCTATCCGGATATCTGCTTTTGGATACAGCAGTCTTGCAATACGACCACTGATATCATCCTTTTCTACGCCATATAGCTGACAGTTTCTCTCCAGCTCTTTGGGCATACTGCCGAAAAAGTTACCAATACCCATGCTCGGCTCCAGAATATTTCCCTTAGTAAATCCAAACTGCGATAATGCCTGATACATTGCCCCTGCTATCTCCGGCGGTGTATAAAACGCATCCGTCACGGTTTCTCTTGCCGCCCGATACTCTGCATCCGTTAATAACTCCTTTAACTGTGCATACTCCTTTTTCCAGCTTTCGTTATCCGGATCAAATGCCTGTGGCAGTCCGCCCCAGCCGACATACCGGGCTAAAATATCCTGCTCTTTTACCGTTGCCGGGCGGTGTTCACCCTCCACCTTTTTCAAGGTTTTGATCGCCGTAATGTTCCAGTCAAATCGTGCCTTGGGACCAGCATGGGTTTCCGTAAAAGAATCCATGTGATAATTCTCTGCCGGATATTCTTCGGGATGCTCCGCCTCATAGCGTTCATCCGCCCGCCTGCGGTCTTCCTCTAAGATTTCCTCAATCTCATCATCGGTAAGCTCATGCTCCTCCTCTTCAAGAATCTCCCGATACTCTGCATCAATGACTTCATCTTCTTCCTCGTAATCCGGTTCGATATCCTCCTTTATCACAGGCTGGTAATAGTCCCCGGTTAAGATCAGTGCACCGATCTCTGCCTCAATGGTTGTCCAGCTTACATAACCTTCCTTTTCGCCTTCCTCATCTCTCCACTGCAGCCGGAGTCCTTTCCCGTGAAAGGTATCATATCCATGCAGTCCGTAACCTTCCAGTGGCCAGCCGGCACCACCCTGTCCATATTCCTTCCGGATGGCTGACACTCTTTCCTTTTTATCTGTAATGTTCTGATAGAATCCATAAATTCTCTCTTTTCCATTCTGAAATCCACTTCCACGAAGCAATGTCTGCACCACAAATTCATGAGGAATGTTTTTCTCCTTTTTGGGATTGAGGTAGGTATATTTTCCCGATGCTCTGGCAACTTCTTCCTGTGCTCTCAGTTCATCCATAAATGTACTGGCAGCACGACCAGGAAGTCCGACTGCAGGTGTCCCCATAAAATCAAAAAGAGAAGCCTGATGGTAAGTGGCTTCTCTTTCTTCACTGCCAAATGAATCCAGTTCATTCAGCTCTCTATTCAGTTCTTGTTCGGTTTCTAATGATATTTGTTCACGATCTGGTGAAGAACGATCTCCTCTGCCATCCGCTGTCCCTGCTCCCGGATCTCCCACATCTCCATGGTCGATGCCGGATCTTTCGGTTTGTGGCTTTTCAGATACTTCTCCATGATCTGCTCCAGAAGCTGGTTTGCTTCCTCCTCCACTTTCGACAATACTTCCGTCAGTCTCCCGAACCGGATCAGACTGCGGTAACGGCTGTAATAATTCTCCTTCAGATAATCCGCTGCCATGATTCCGAACTTCCCTAGTGTCCGTCCTGTGTCCGGCTCCGCTGTGATGTTCGGATACAGCATTCCGTCCTTCCCTTCGTGATAAGTCAGCTCGATCGTATCCATGCTGCATACTCCTTTCTCGCTTCATCTGCGATATACTGTGGTTAATGTTTCTAAGAACAGTACAGGAGACGTCACATACCAGAGTACCAAGTGCGTAAATATCATCTTCTCTTTTGATCTTTACAATCTGACTCAAATCTTGTTCTTTGCTAGACAAGTCAAAACCACATCTTGTTCCCACGACATAGAGGATACTGTTATAGATCAGTTCCCGTGCCGCAAGCTCCGGCGTTTCTTTCTCTTCGCCAATTATCACACGCCCTGTAAGCGTTTCGACCTCAGAAAAACGCTCTCTGAAATCTTCTTTTATTATGCCTTCTATTTGCGATTTTGTAAAGTCTTTTAGAACAAACATTCGGTCTTTTTTTAGATTCCCCTCCTGCTTTTCTACTGCTCCTGTCTCTTCCAGATAACTGACAAACTGCTCCAGATTATCTCCTGCAAGGCTCCATGTCAGCTCTCTTTTTCTCCCTCCGGTATCACTGATATCAAAGACATGCCGGATATAGGACTTACTAAGCGCCCTTGATGGATACACCACAATTCCCTTGCTGCCCCGTTTCACGTAACGGTCTACCTTTTTCCATGAATCATAGTCTGCCACCAATGTTGCAGACGGCTTCTGGGCATATACCATTAAGACATTATCAAACTCATAACGGTAGATCTGCCCTGCCAGCCTGCATACATCTTTCCATGCTTCTTCTGTCTTTGTAACCTTATCAATGACATCGGCGTAAATAATTCTTGCTTTATAATCTACGCTCATATATCTTTTTTCTCCTTTCCATCTGCCAGCCGCTAATACGGTCTGGCATAAAATACCACATGGTTTGTCCGAAGGGGATCTAACACCACACCCCGGTTTTCGTTCGCTGCATGTACCATCTTTCCATCCCCAACATAGATTGCTACATGAGAGATGTTCCGAAATTCTCCGTTTTCTTTATACGAATAAAAGATCAGATCTCCCGGTTTCAGATCCTTTTTGTTGATGATCATGGCATTCTGATAGCAGTATTCTCCCTGTGTGGAAGCAGTTGCCGGAAGATTGATACCAACCTCTTTATACAGTCTTTGCACCAGTGAACTGCAGTCATAGTACCCTTCCTCATATCGTCTTTCCTGACTGTAATGGCACCCGATCTTTGTCATGGCAAGTTCTGCCACGGCTCCACCACCTGCTACATCATAGTAAGAATCCCACAGATCCGAATCCATCATTTCTTTTAATAACTTCACCTGGTCAGCACTTAACTTATCAAGAGCGATATAGTCCTCATAAGTCAGATTGTGCACCAAGGTTCCGGACATGGAAACCTCAACCGTGTTTTCATCACCATCTGCAAGATATGCCTTTACTTTCCGTTTTCCCCATGCCTGCGCCTCGGCATGAGTATCAAAATAAATGTCAAAGTCTGTTCCATATCTCGCAAAGTTTCCGGTATCCTCTACCTTATAGGTATGACCATTCATTACAATCTTGGTTCCCATCGGCACTTTCGGGCTGTGGGCATCCACGGCAAGCGTATGATTCCCTTTTGGAACCGTTCCGGATGCCGTATGACCTCCCGCCCACTGACCACAGCAGATGGAACAACTGCAGTATCCAGTTGTCACTACTTCTCCTAAGGATGCCCCTGCCGGAATCTGTGCTGTGCTACTGGAAGAATCATAATAATTCATCTCATCAAACACCTTTTTCAGATTCTTCTTTCCCTCTTCATCCATCACAAATCCAGCCTGCCCGGTCCCGTACTTCACCATATACACCATGAGCGTATCATTGAAGTTAGACACCGGAGCACCATCCTCCGTGTTTTGATAGGTAATGACATAATCATCCTTTTCCAATTTCATGATCTGATCATTAAATTCCTTGTAATATTCACAAAGCACGGTGCGTGGACTGTCATATCCCGTATCCGGCTGTGGAAAAAAGATGGATAACGGTGAATTATAAATTACTGCGATCACCGCAACCACGATCACACCGATAATCCCAACCACCGCAAAAAGTCCTAATAAAACCGGAGCTAATGCCGTCATAATCATCTGCACAGCCATCAGCACAGCAGTCTTTGCCGTTTTTGTTGTGCCTTCTATCAATCCGTCCTGAGAAAACTCTTTCTCTGTTGAAAATTTATCCAGAAACGAATTCAACATCTGACTTTTCACAAAAGAGTGGACACCGGAACCGCTCTGCCTGCTTTTCTTCTGTCCCTTCCTGCCTGTCTCTTTCTTACCAGCCGCCTTTCTTCGCATTTTATTGGAAACCTGAGCATGTTCCGTATCAGAATGTACTCTGCTGCTTCTCTTTTTCTGACTCCTTCTGTCCCGCTGCTTCTTTCTCCGGTAAAGCTGTTTCCCCTTTTCGGCTGCTGTCTGCACCGGATAGACTGCTGTCTGGATCATTTCCACACTATCCCGGATCTCCTCCCCTCCATCCATCTGCTCCGATGCCTTTTTCACACTGACAGATGCCATCGTATAGAGTTTTCGGTTACGAACCTTTACAGAAGAGTCTGCTTTTTCTTTTTTATCCGCTCTGCCTTTTCCTCTTATCTGAATATGGGATTTTGACTTATCATTTCCTACCGGATTCTTTTTCTTCTGTATATGAAGCGTTGGTTTCTTCCGGGTATGAAGAACCATCGGCTTTTCCTCAACTTTTCTAATCTTCATTCGTTCTTCACCACCTTAAAACAAGAACCGGAGAATTGCTCCTCCGGCTCTCTTTTCCTTATCCATAAATCAGCCAGCAGTTATCCTGCTCCTTCTTTTCCTTACTTCGTACAGGCTCATAAATCTTGACATCCGTTTCCGTTGCTTCATCCGAATGATACCCACGAAAGATACTGTCCTCACCAACCATTCCCATTGCAATCTTCTCATGAATATTTGTGTTATACAGTTTGTAAAGATCACTGTCCTTACTGATCTGATTGTCAAAAGGAATGACCACACTGCCGCATTTCAACAATCCGGTTCCGCTTGGAGAATTATGCACATACTGAAGCTGTGCATCCGATACCCCGATCACTTCCGCTAACTTGGCACTGTCTACGTTTGCCTGTTTTAACAATGCTACAAACTCGCTGTTGGAAAGCAGTGTCATTGCAATATAGTTCTGCAGCAGATCGACCACATTCTGAGTGATACCGGTACAAAGACCTCCCTGCTTTCTCACTTTCTTCCATAACTGCTGTAAATAGGTTGCACTGTAATCACTGTTTAACAGCACATGACACTCATCAATATAAAGCCATGTCGCACGACCACGCTTTCCATTGTCAATAATCCTCTGCTGGATCGCTTCCATCATCACAAGCATTGCCACCGGAGCAAGCTGGCTTCCCAGATTCTGAATGCCATATACTGTAAAACGGTTGTCCACATCTACATTAGTCTGGTGGTTAAAGATATTAAGGGAACCTTCTACAAAAAGTTCCAAAGATAAAGCAAGCTCCTGTGCCTCCATCTCTTTCTGTGACTTCAAAATATGATAAAAGTCCGTCATAACAGGGACTTTCTTTACTTTCCACGCCCGCATATACAATTCACGAATACAGCGGTCAATGATACTGTGGTGTTTCTGGTTCAATGCGTTGCCAAGAAGCTGGTCACAAAGACTTAGCATAAATTCTGACTTATCTGCGATCACATCACGAATACCCCTCTCATTCATATGAGCAAGATTGGCAGCTAACGGATTCACATAGTTCTTCGTGTAAGCAGATAAATTCACAATCGCCCCGCCAAAGGTATCCGCAATGTCAAAATACTCATTCATCGGATCAATAACGATCACATCATCCTGCGTATTTAAGAACACATTTCCCATTTCCTGCTTTGCAAAGAATGATTTACCGGAACCCGGTACACCAAAGATAAAACCATTGCCGTTGATCAGACCTTTGCGGTTCCCCACATTGATGTTCTTACTGATCTGGTTGATTCCATAGTAATTTCCACCGACGGCATTTAATTCCTGCACATTAAAAGGCATTAATACAGCCACCGACTGTGTCAGCATGGTACGCATAGTTTCCACCTGTCGTACCCCGATCGGAAGTGCCGTATTTAATGCCTCTCTCTGTTTCAGATAATGTGTATCAATGGTTACGGAGTTTCGTTTTCCGATGGTTTCCACTGTCTCCGTCACGCTCTCCAGTTCCTCCTTACTCTCTGCCACAATGATCAATGTCACTGCCACATAGAAAAGGCACTGGTCGTTTTCACGGACATCATCCATGATCTCCTCGATTTCTTTTTTCTCGGTACGCTTCGCATATGAGATTTCCGTAGAAAAATCATTGTTTTTGTTTCTCACACGCTGCTGCTTGATAATGTCAGATTCGATACCAAGATACTTTTTCTGCAGTGTTTTGGTGGTGAGATCCTTCGGGATCGGAACCACATCAATACTGGTAATGGAATGAACCGGAAGAGATGTGATCTCATTTAAGAAGCGGTCTGACAGACTGCTCGGATACTTTTTAATAAACATTGCCCGGATATACTTTCCCTCATCCTCGATATGATCCGGGAAGTATTTCAGCATCCCGTTACAAAGATCATTGCGGAAATCCGCTCCTACTTTTCTGGCGTGTTTCAGATCAAAAGAAAATCCTTCCTCCTCGCCAAGATGATAGAAATCGTGAAGCACTTTGATCCGCTCATTGCCGCTTAATGCCACAATGTCTGTGCCAAGCTCTCCAAACGCCTTATGGATCGTTGCCTCCAGAGTGGCAAACTGTGCCTTTGCTTCCTCAAAGTTCTTTCGCTCGATCGTCAGTGTCAGATAACGCTCCTGCTCGATCCCCTGTCTGCCCTCTCGGATCTTATCCTCAATGATCTCGTTGTAGATCCTGCGGAATTTGTCGAATTCATCATACTGATACTGTAATAAAATCTCTTCTCGAAGATTCTGCATATCTTTATTCTTGTTGTTCACAGTGATCTTAAAGTTACAATCCAGTGAATTTAAGAACTTGCAGTATCGCTCAAAAATGTCAATCTGCTCCTCCTCATTCGTGGTGGTATAGTTAATGTCCCGGAAACGGTAACATTTGCTGAAGTGATTTCTGCTCACTTCAAAAATTCCATTCTCCGCCACCTTCATAATCTCTATTGTTTCCTGAATGGATTTGGGAGTCTTATATAATGGCACACTCGCCTTTTTTAACTCCTTAAATCCGTCTGCAAATAATCCCATCTGCATCTCCTCCTATCTCAAATACTTGTACCAATAAGCAGCCGCACCCACTGCAGCGATAAACACTGCCATCAGTATCATCATCAAAATCATCTTTTTCTGTGCTTTCTTAAAATCCCCCTTGTTATCCGTGCTGCCGGCTTTCTTCTGCTTTCCCTTCTCCGCCTGATCTGACGAAAAATCTGACATTTGCCCTTCCGTGGAAATATAAGTCAGCGTCCGATTGCCAAAAGCAAAGTGCAGCTTTAACTTCATCATTTCCACAAAAGTCATGCCGTTGTAGGAATAAAATCCGGTCAATGCAATCGGTGCAACCACCGGAATTGCAATGTAAGCACTGGTTGTCAGCCCCACATACGGATAAGTAAGAAGCACGATCCCACCTCCTACGATCAGGGAAATAATAGAAAAAATCAGTTGTCTGGCGGTAAGACCAAGAACAACTGATTCCTTGTAATTATCAATATTCTTATTTACTTCAATAACCATGCTAACGCCCTCCTCTGTCCTGTTCTATTTCCTTTGTTTTCTGATACAATTTGCCAACAGCCTCCCGGTTTTTGACCGTATATACCGCATCATCCGTATAAAGGCAGTAATTCTGCTTTCTACCATGTTCTCCGACCATAAGAGTATCTCCGGGAACTGCCACCTTTGCTAATTTATACAGGTCACTGTCTGTATTGCACCGGAAACTCTTCCGTATGCCCGTATATTTGTCCTTAACCACCATATTCATCTCAATAATATTGAATACATTTGAGTTGTACCGTTGAATATCAAGAATCTCATATATCTCCATGCCCATGTCATCTCACCCTTTCTTCTGTTTTCTCGGCTTCCAGACCATTGATCTGTTCGTAGCAACGCATTCCATCCGGATCAATTTCTCTGAGCCTGTCCGGATCAAAGGTATAAAGCGGATATTCATGATAACCACTGACTGCCGTGAATCCGGAGAACTCTCCAAGCTCATTGTCTTTTATAAACTCCTCAGCCTTTGACAGGTTGTTGGTATCCACATACGCACAATATTCTGGACAGGGTGCGTCAATGTTTACCGTCAGATTGGCAAACATATCCGGTCCTTCATTCAGCCCAATATACAGCCGGTTATTGTTCATATACCCCCTCACTGTTGCTGTCAAAGAAACCTCTCCTGTAAAATCGCTGTTATATTTCATAATCTCTGGCATATTTCTCATCCTTTCCTATAATCCCAGTGCCT
Source organism: uncultured Lachnospiraceae bacterium (assembly GCA_934338765.1). Classification (GTDB taxonomy): domain Bacteria; phylum Bacillota; class Clostridia; order Lachnospirales; family Lachnospiraceae; genus Jutongia. The sequence goes on from CAKRHL010000003.1 coordinate 16,762, forward strand.
TACTGGTTAAACTCTGTGCTCCTTTCACACTTCCCACGGTAAGTGCCACCGTAAAAGTCATTTCACACAGATAAATCAATGTTTTCGTCCAGTCTGCATAATCTCCGGCAAAACTCGGCAGCCCCGCATTGATAAATGCATTGCATACCACGATTGCCAATGCCATCGTCACTGCCTCAAAACATACCGACAGAAAATACTTGCAGTATGTCGCACAGGTATGTGCCACCACCCGGTTTCCGCTCATCGTTGAAAATGCGATAGAACCAAGAGGCACGATCACAAGCAGCTTTAAGAAGCGAAAATATACCGTGTAGATCAAAAAGAAGCCGCAGATGATCACAATGATGGATAACAGTGATGCTAAGATCAGCATAATCAGACTTTCTCCAAATCCAAGATTCTTGATCACATCCGCCTGCTCTGTGGCAACCTTCAGCTCTATCCTGTCCCCTTCGGCAATGAGTCCTACCAATGCTCCCACCGACTGAAAAAACGCTTTCATGATCGTGACATTATTGGCTACCAGATATTCCGCAAGTCCAAGCCGGATCAGAATACGAAGGATTACTTCAAACCGCATTTCCTCCCGTATGTCGATGCTCTCCGAACAAAAGCCGATTACAAAGAATAGCACCACCAAAGAGGAGCCTACTGCCACAAAGACCGGCTCCAGTCCTTCAATGACATCCCACGGTTTCCCGTCCTTAAAGGCAGTAGGTGACTGACCAAGAAGTGCAAATACAAGGGATACCTGATTATTCCAGAATGCGAAGATCACATTCAGAAGATCTAAGATCTTATCCCCCAGCTTAAAAATGTCCATGTCATTTCACCTCTCTCTTTCTTAGAATCCAAGAAATGTCAGCACGGACGAAATGCCCGCCATCATAACTCCTGCTACGATTCCTTTGAGTGCAGAATTCATCGTAGAAGAATCCTGCTGTTGATATGCCTGTGCAAACTCCATCACATTCTTCGCCAGAATAATGACACCTACAGCACCGATCACAGCAATGATCAGAGTCTTTAAGTTATCTAAAGGCTTTGTCACGGCTGCAGTACCGCCTCCGTCTCCTCCGGCGGCATAAACTTTCGTAGATACACTTGCCATCGTCATTATGGTTGCTGCCATTGCCGGCAGAAGCACTCTCTTTCCAAATCGTTTCATCTTATTTCTCATAGTCGAAAATCTCCTTTCCAAATAAAAACGGAGGCAAAAAATGGATAGAGTTGATCTATCCGGCTTGTCTCCACCGGATGGATCAACTCCATCCACTTATCTTTCTTATATCTGATCGGGGATACCCCGTTATTACATAAAATCAGGCTTTCCCTGATGCGTCTGCATATCCATCACTCCTTTCCTCTCTAACACATCACTGTGCACTTTCGTACTGTCTGCGGATCTCCATCATCCTTGTGACCGGTGTATCCGGATAGAAATACGAAAGAATGATATCCTTTGGCACACGCACATCCATTGCCCTCTGTAACTCCGCTTTCTGTTCCTTCGTAAAGGACATATGCATCAGACGGTATGGTATATTATTGGATGCATCCTTTGGCTTCGATTGATTCTCTGCCACACCTGTCTCTTCTGCTTTTTCAGAGCTTTTCTCACTCTCCGGCTGTACCACTTCATCCTGTGCATACATAAGCTCCTTCGCCTGTTCCTCATGAAATTCCTCTACAGTCTGTGCTTCATCCATATCCATAAACCTTTTCTTTAGATCCACCTGCCCAAGCAGTAAGAATTCCTCATAGGACAACTTATCAATATATACCTGTTCCCCCTTTTTCTGCAGTTCCTCATAATAGGATAATGCCTTACCATTTAAGATGGTAAATGCCGGTTCTGTAACAGAATCTTCCGACACGCTGTTTCTTACATGCACATACGGCTCTCCCTCACCATCTGCACTCTGTGCAAACATTGGATGCCCGAACGGGCTAAACTTATCATCAAGGATCGGATCAAATCCACGGATAAAGATCAGACACTTTTTATTTTCCATCTTGCGTACTTCATCCGGCATCATAATCTCTCTTCCAAGGACATCATAATTTCTGGAAGAACTGCCTTGCCGTCCTCTCGTTTCACCACTGGATTTCTTATCAATCGTAGACTTTCCAAGCAGTTTTGAGATATATTCATGGGTGCTCTGCTCATTTCCTCCTAAATACACCAGCGTATCGCAGTTGCCGGGAATCGTTTCCCAAGTGTCCTTAAACAACGCTTTTAGCTGTGCTAAGTTCTGAATGATGATCACGGAAGAAATCTCTCTGGAACGCATCGTAGAAAGCAGGGAACAATAATCATCCGGCAGGGCAACATTTGCAAATTCATCCAGCATAAATGTGACATGGATCGGAAGTCTGCCGCCACAGTTAAAGTCCGCCTGAAAATACAGCTCCTGAAAGATCTGTGTATATAGCATACCTATAATGAAATTATAGGTTTTATCCGAATCCGGGATCACACAAAACAGTGCTGTTTTCGTTTCCGCGTCCCCATTTACTCCCACACCAAGCTCTGCCAGATTAAGCTCATCCTTCGATAACAGGCGAAGAACCTGCTTATTCTCCAAGGTTGCCAGTCTGGAATTGGCACTGATAATAATGGAACGAACTGTATCTCCGGCACCACGCATACATTTGTTATACTGCTTCACTGCCGGATGATTTAAGCCAAGCGGGCTGCTTTCCTCCAGAAATTTCATCCGGACATCAAGCGGAGACGGCTTCCCTTTTTCGGTCACTTCCGCTTCTCCCATCAGCTTTAATACAGTAGCAAAATTTCTTTTTTCCGGCTTTTCCTCCAGCCAGACATAATAAAAGAGAGCTTGTAAAAATAAGCCCTCTGCCTTTTCCCAGAAAGGATCGCTCGGAGTCGATCCCTTTGGTGTCGTATTACTCATAATATTTGTGATCAGCTTGACCACATCCGTTTCTTCTCTTATATAAGAGAATGGATTGTAACAATCCGACTTGTCCATCTCCAACAGGTTGATCACTTTTACATTGTAACCATTCGCTTTTAACATCGCTCCGGTACTGCGAAGGATCTCTCCTTTTGGATCGGTAATAATAAAAGAACTGTTCATCTGCATCAGATTCGGTTTTACCTCATAGAAAGTTTTTCCTGCTCCGGAACCACCGATGATCAGCATATTGTTATTTAACTTCGTTTGTCTGGTATTCAGACTCATACGCACATTCTGACTTAGGATACGGTTATTTGTCTCCTCTTTATCCGCTAATACCTTATTAATCTGTTTCACATTTGCCAGTTTGGAAGTACCAAATTCCTTTCCGGGCATATAATTTCGCTGACTGGTATAATACATCACCACACCCATCGCATAGGCAGCCAGTGCATAGCCTATCATGCGGAATGTGTACTCATTAAAATAATCCTTTAAGGGATAGGCACATACCATCTCGAACCGTTCCAGGAAAGCATTAAACTCAATGCCCTCCCTCCATGCTCCTGCCACAAGATAACCTAGATAGGAGGCAAGCACAGCTCCAAGCACGATCAGCAAAATATTCGGTTTCTTCTTTGTTGTCTGCATGACTATCTCCTCCTTACTTCGCTGTGGGTACGGATCACATTCTTATCCGGTGACTGTTTCACTTTCTGATATCTTTCTCTGACCGTCCGCTCCACCCGGTCATAATGCTTGGCATACAGATCTTCTCCCTTCATGGTATAAAGGACACGGTTATCCTCGGAATAGATCTTATAATCCTTTTCCTTATCCAGATAAGTAAGAAGCGTCTTTCCATTGTGAATTTCCATAATGTCCTCTTTTCTGATCCAGATATAACCCACATTGCTGCCATACATCCCTGGTACTCTGGTTTTCACCGCATGGTCATTCTCCGCAGCGATCAACTGCTTCGTGATCGTAATGTCCGTCAGTGCTGTATTCTTTGCCGCAGCAATCTGACGCATCCGGTTTGATAATTCCCGGTATCTGTTGATCCTCTTCTCAAAAGACTCCTGATCCATCACCACCGGATAATTTCCCTGTCCGTCCGGTTCCGACACAACACCAATCGTCTTTAACTTATGGAGCACATCTTCAGCCTGCTTGGATTCCATCTGGAAATCATTCTGAATATCCTCCACACGGATCGCCTTTTTCTCCATAGCATAGTGACCAACCTTTTCGATCAGCCCGTCAAGGATTGGTTCAGTTACATCCGTGTGGAGACTCTTTTTTCCCTTTTTTTCTTTCTCCAGAAAATCAAGAAGCTGATTCAACTGCTCCTCGTTGCCATTCTTCAGATATTCGTCCATATCAAACATACGACCGTTCTTTAACTTCTGGCAGATCATACGAAGTCTCGGTGCCGCTTCACTATGAAAAAGCACCTCCGTGATCCCATCCTTTCTATCTGCATCCGGCATCACAGAATATAAAATGCCGTATTTCTTTGCCAGCTTCTGAAACTTTTTTAAGTCCTCATCCGCAAAGGTAAGTACCTGTATGTCTCCACCTTTTTCCAGCAATCCCTTCAGATTGGTCTTACCCATCGTCTTTTCATGTTCCAAAAGACCGATCAGAAGATTCACGGCTTTCTGCATCATCTCAATGGAGCCGCTTCCCACTTTCATGGCAATCTCAATCGTATCGTAGCCGACACGGATAATCTGTACTGCATCACTTATCTCCGACATCCACGCTCCTCCTCTCTCACTTCATAGGCATGGTTTTCAGCCACTGCCATTTCTTCCTGCCTTCTTGTTTCGGCTGTTTCACGAAGTTTCTCACGAATTGCCTGTTCATCCATCTTTGATAACTCCGATGTACTGACCGTGATTCCCTTCTTAGCAAGAAGTTCTGTGATCCTCTGCAATGCTTTCTTTTCTACGTCTCGGTAGATAATGATCGCATTCAAAAGATTTTCCAACTTTTCCTCAATTACCTGTTCTTCTCTCGACATCAATTACCGCCTCCTACTGGTACATCTTATCTGCAAGCAGGATCTGAATCGCCTGCGCCATCTCTTCCACATCAAAGCCACTGTTTATGATGTCCGACACTTCCGTATCCGTAAGACCGGACTCAATCGCTACCTGAATCTGTTCCATCTGGCTTTTGGAAAGGTCTGCTTCTTTCATCTGCTGGATCAGATTATATTTGGCTTTACTGCGAAAACACTTCTTCCCGGCAAGGGCTAACAGATGCTCCGGTCCTTTCTTACGGATGTGTTCTATCTGCACGATCTGTGTTCCCCCATAACGGTTTGGAACAACCGCCTGATAACCAGCCTGCCATCCTGGTGTCTTTTTCTTTTCTTCTGCTACGCCCTCATTCACAGGAACCGTCCGCTCCACATCCTCCACAGACTGCGTCTGATAAGTCTGGTTCAAAAGTTGTCGCTCCAACTCTCTGCTATCCCTTTCTTTGATCTGTTTTTCCAGTTCTCCGATCGTCCGCTTCATCTCTTCCATCTCCTTTCGCAGATTTCGTGATTCCCGCAAAGCATCGTCTCTCTCATCAAGGATCTGGTTTTTCTGCTTCCGGTACTCATCCATTTCCTGATCCATACTTTCACGAAGTTTAGAAACCGACTGATTCTCCTCCTGCATCTGCTCCAGTTTTCTGGTAAGCTCTGCTTTTGTTTTCATCAGTTTGTTGAGCTGATCCTGCTGTGTGGAAAGTTCTGCTTCTTTCTGCTCCAGCTTTCCTTCATACTCCTTGCGGATGCTCTCCTCATCCACCGACTCAGTTTTTGGCATCTCATCCAGCTTTTTACTGACCTTCTCAATCAGCTCCGCATTCTGCGATAAAGCCGATAACTGCTCACTGATCGAATCAAGCACCTCTTTTACCTTTTCGTTTTCCTCCGGCACCGCCTGCTTTGCTTCTGCCAGACTATCCTTTACTGCCTGAAGCGCCTTACTGATTGCATGCGCTTTCATATCCGAAGTAACATTCTTCTCGATCACATCCACTGGAACCTCTGATGTGAAACGCAGGATTGTCTTAATCTGCTCTGCACTGTATCCTCCCTCTGCCAGATGTCTCACAAAATCTTCATTAACCTCATTCCTCAGTGCCTGTGATAACTGCTCTGCCTGTCCGGCAGAAAGCTTTACATCCATATAGATTGATACCTGCTTAAATGGCATCCCGTATTCTGACATGTCATTTCTGGCAAGCTCAATCATTTCCTTGGAAAATCCCTGTGAACGCCATTTCTTAATGGCACTGCTGACATCAAATTCACTGGGACTTTTTAATACCTCATTCTCCATATTCTGTACCATCCTTTCCATAAAAAAAGACAACCTATCGTTTCGGCTGTCTGGTTTCTCTTTCTCTATTCTCAAGCATCTTCTGCTCTCGCTGCTTTTCCATGCGATCTGTTAATTCTGTGATCATCTTTTCTGCAATTACTCGCCTTCGATGTACTGCCTGCCGCTTCTCATAATTCTCGGCAATCCGGTTATGGATTCCGTTCTGGATCATGTCTACCTGCTCTTTCGTATATCCCTGTTCTTTTAGTTTCTCCTTTAGGGATTCATAATCATGGAACTCTTTCTCAAAAAACTCATCCCCATCCAGATAACTATGGTACGCGGGCTGTAACTGCTCCATCTCCTCTGCGGTCTGAAATAATCCCGAAAACCGTTTCTCTTCTTTACTAAGACTGCGCCGCTCTCGTCTGCTTTCTGCCTCTTTTTCTTTTAGGTTGCTACAGGCAGCCACCAGTTCCGGCAAAGTATGAATCTCATTCTCCACCAGAAACATATACTGGTCGTGACAATCATTCAGCTTCCGGATCTCATTCTTATACTGCCAAGCCTTGCTGTAAGGAAGCCGTTTCAATTTACGAATTCTGCACACCTTCGCATAGTAGGTCTTCTGTATTCCGGTGAGCTTCGTTCTCGGCAAAAACTCATCTTCCGGAACCGTAAGAAGCTCTTTCTCTGATCTGTTTGCATAGGATTTCAGATCTTCCAAAGCAATTCTCTGTTCAATCCTATCCTCCGTATATTCTTCCCCCAGAGATTTACATCTGCAATATCGCTGCATCCCCGGTGGTTTTACGGCAAGATATTTATTCTGCTTGATCTCGTATCCCATCTCTTTTAACATATCAAGAAATTCTTCCATATCATCGGACTGCAGGATACACGCATCCAGATCCCGTCGGATCATATCTCTCCAGATCAGCTTACCATCCCGAAACTCGTTCCAGTCCTTGTAATATTCATTCTTGTGCTGCCCTGCCATTTCAATCTCCATCGTGGCAAGACCATATTCCTCACACAAACGGTTTGTGATCGGCTGGATCACCTTTGCCCAGTCTCCCTTTTCATAGCGGTACTTTCTTCCGGTAATACCATTCACGCTGTTAAAAATAATATGTCCGTGTGTATGTGCCGTATTATCATGCACCGCATAGATCGCTTCATAGCCTTGACCAAGATATTCTTCCGCAAATTTTCGGATGATCTCGAAAGCAGTCCCTGGTTCCACATCTTCTTCCTCAAAAGAAATGATGATGTGATACCCCTGCCTTTTATCTGTCTTTCCAAACTTCTGCTTTGTTGCAAGCATCTGGTCAAATGCCTTTTCCGGCTGACAGTTAATCCCCGTTACATAACGCATATTTTGCGTCTTGTTCGGATCTATAATATAGGTGATCGCCGTCTGCAAATGCCTCCCGGCAAACTTTCTCCCACAGTCATTGATCGTAAGAATCTTAGTGATAGCCACAGTCGTCCACCACCTTTGCCAGCGTTTCATTCAAACGCCGCATATAGGCAATGAGTCTTTCCTTATCCGCAGTACGATATAGATTAGAGTTATTATTAAACACAATCTCATTGATGTTGACTCCAATCCGGTTGACCTCATTGATCAACACCTTGATTCCACCACGGATCTCCGGATAATCACTGGGCTGCTGCGTGATCAGCAAGCGGAAATAATCGGATTCTGTCATTCCCGCTTCTTCTGCCTTTTTACGAAAAGCAGCGGCATCATCTGTCGTCAAACGATAATGCTTTACCACATCTTTCGCCATCAGTGCTTCCTCCCTTCTTCCCTATGCGCTGCATCCTGATACTTCATATCCTCATGGACCGCCAATGCTTCCGGCATCTGTCCTCCCGCCTGCCCGATCATGGCTCTTGCAACATTTCTCACATCACGACCATAGATTGTCTGGGCAAACATCTGATTCAATGCCGTCTCATCCTCCTTCAGTGCATCATAGGTAAACTTATATTCACAATATTCCGCAAAATCTTTCGGATGATCGACAACCGCCCTTGCTTCCTCTAACTGTTCATAATTCCACTCACAGACCAGATCAATTACCTCATCCATGGTATAAGGAATACGCTGACCGTTTTCTTCTGAAATATCCACACGCATCAGCTTTCCATCATCCAATGTGAGCATAAAATCATGCCCCTGCATATATCCAAGGATCACTTGTGCATCCTCTTCGGAAAGTTTGATCTCTGACTGCAGTGCATTGATCGTGATCAAAAGCTCCGACGGTTGTTTGATCTCATATACATCGCTCATCTTCTGGTACACCTCCTTTTCTTTATCCGTGCCAACTTTCAGGTTACATTTCCGAGGGAGTTCGGAAACCACGCCTTTGTGGTTTCGCCAGATACGCATTTTGTGTCACAAAATGCCAGCAAAAAAAGATTTTGGCTGTCTGGTTAGGGGAGGTCCCCTAAAACCCCCATATTTCTCACGAAAGGTTCTCGTGATAGTGTAAAGTGCTGTCAATTTCGATCAATGCTAGTGCAAAACACTAGCATTTTCCCGTTTTGATAGTGTAAAGTGATAGCATCCGATTCCGGCTAAAAATTCGTGATATAGTAAAGTGATAGCAAATTTTCTTTTTGCTAGTGGTTTTCTATATCTTTTTTCCCCTTTGATAGCGGAAAGTGCTATCAACCATTCTTTTTCTCTCTGCCTTTAGCCATTCATTCACATCTTTATATTCTGATGGAACAATTCCACCCGTCACTGAGTACCCAAGCTCTTTGTACTTTTCCATCATCTGCTGTTCTGCCTTCTGTCCGGGTTCATCATTATCCAAACAAAAACTGATCCTGCGGATAGCCGGATAATCTTTCAGATATCTGTCCAAAGGAACATCTGCCACCATTCCAAGTGCAAGCAGGTCGCATTGCTTATCCGGATAGATCGTCATATAGCTTAAAAGATCAATCGCCGCTTCAAACACCACGATCTCAATACAAGCCTCCCGGTGTAAATGAAATCCATACTGTTTGTCGTTGCCCTCCACATCACACTTAAAACTCTTTCCACTCCGGTCAAACACTCCCCGCATACTGGCAAACTTCGGAGTACCGCTTGCATCCGTCCCAACAAATACCACATTGTGATAATTCTTTGCTTCATAAAGGATGCCGGCTTTCACAAAGTGATCTACCACCTCTTTAGCAATTCCTCTCTGATTCACCAGATAGTCATACAGATAAGCATTACTCCCGGCATACTCCGGAAGTACAAACTCTTTTCTTTCCTCTGCTGCAATCCCGTTTGGTAAGATAACACCATGCAATGTTTCCTTTGATTCCAGTCTTTTATACCCAGTAAAATCAAGGAGCCAGAACACAGCTTCTTTTACATCCATTCCTGCAAATACCCGTAAAAAATCAATCTGGCTTCCTCCATTCTCTCCTTTCTCATACCTTCTGGACCATCGGAACCAATGTGTCCGGTTATAGATCCGGATGGAATCCATTTCCTTTAAGGTGTGGTACTTCCCAATCCGCCGGACGGTATATCCCAGATGAGACGCCACAGCACATAAGTCTACCGACTTTGCAATCCTAAGTTCTTCCTCCGTGAATCTCATGAGAATCTTCTCCTTTCTCCGCAACAAACTGTTCATTCCAGTCCATGAAATGATAATCCTCTGCCAGATGAATACATGGATTCTTCATAATGCCCTTTTCCCGAAAGCTGAAATATTCCTTATTATCGCCTCCCACGATGATATGATCCATCAATGGAATCCCGACAAAACCGGTTACCTTCTGCATCCGATCCGTTAGACGAATATCATCCTTGGATGGTGTCAGATCACCGGAAGGGTGATTATGCACCATGATCAATCTGGCAGCGTTTGATAAAATACTGGCTTTAAGCATGTCTCGCGGATTTACCACGGAATAATCCAGTGTACCGGCACTGACAAAACTGCAGTTGATCGGTGTACCATCCGCCTTCAGATTAATAACACAGACCAGCTCCCGATCCATGTCACAAAGCACCTCACCAATCAGATGAACGGCAGCCTGCGGGCTGTTAAGCTTCTGGTCCGAATAAATGGGAGCATCTCTTACAAGCCGGATACTTACCACATCCAGCTTAAAAGCATCACGACTCATCCTCCGTCACCTCTTCTTTCGGAAACTCTACCGTCACCACCGTATCATCCGGCTGACTCTGTAACAGTTTCTTTAATTCCTCAACACTGTATCCACTCTGATCTGACATCGTCTGCCTCCTATCTCGCCGGACCTTCCTTTTCATAGATCATCGGCGGCTCTGCAACAACACCGTCTAACCCCTTTTCCGGCACATCTGTGGCAAGTTCCAGCTTTCTGAGATCCTTATCATAGTGGTACACATTATTGGACAGCCGCTCATCCAAGGTAACAGCAGTCATATTAACATCGTGAACCATTTGCGCCAGATACTCCGGAGCTCCCATCTCTACAGATACTGCGATGGTTTCATGGATAGAGGAAGGGAGCAAATACAGATCCGTTCCTATCTGCTCAGCCAATTTATGAAGATTTTCCTCATATAACATGGATGCCGCTCCATTTATTCCCATCTCATTCGTGATCACCCACAAGTTTTTTTCTGGAGGTATCTCGTCAAACACTCCCATAGATTCCAGCAATTCTTGTGGCATTCCATCTTCGACTGCCAGATCTGCCATCACTTCCTGCATTGACTTTACTCTTGGTGGGCAGATACGCTTTGTATTCTCCACCGCATGCTGAAATAACTCTTCCTCCGTAAATCCACGAGCGGCTGCAAAATCATTGGTAATGATCATACTCTGCATTCCATCCCTGTCCACATTCACAACCCACCGGTAGATCACAGACAGATCCTGAAAGCTTCTGTTGGGAACATCTTTTAAGAGTTCCTCATTCTGTGTGGAGTTGACCAGACAAAGAACCACATTGTCCTGAATCTTGTCAGCATCAAGCACCGGATTTACTTTGCTCATCTCTTTTGTGGCTTCCACAACTGCATCCGCTACTTCCGCCAGACAAATCCGGATATCATCATTCTTCTTATAATGCTCATACATCTCCTCCAGATAAATGTTAGGAGCTTTATTGTGATCCGGCAGCATTACCATCAATGCATGTAATGTCCGATTTACTTTTGGCACTGCGTGTACGGATACGGATGCCTCTTTATATTCTGCCGGAAGTGAATTTAAGATATTGTCTTTCACTACTTCCTGAAACATATTAAAATCCATCATATAATTATCATTCCTTTCTCAAATAAACAGGAGAGGTTATTTTCATAGCCTCTCCCTAAACAATCCATATGAAGTTTTATCAAACTTTTCTTCTTTTCCTTCTACGATTCAGATAAATACCCGCACCGATCAGAAGTCCTCCTGCTACACCAAACATCCAAGGCTTATAACCTCCACCGGTCTGTGGAAGTTTCGGCTTCTCCGGCTTATTCTTCAGCTTCAGTGTATAAACTACATTCTCCACGGCACTGTCATCATACTGCAGTAGCACTTCGTGTGGTGTCGTATCAATAACATACCCTTTCGCAGCCTTTGTCTCTACGACATAATAAGGAATATCTTTCTCGAAGTTCCCCTCTTCATCGTAAGTGCCGATATCAAGCAGATCGGTTTTAGCATATCCCTTTTTGTCTGTGGTAAGTTTTGCAAGCACTTTTCCATCTTTATTACGAAGTTCAAACTCTACTCCCTTGATTGGAGACTTTGTCTTACTGTCCGTTTTATAGATTTCAACTGCTCCCTTCACTCTTTCATCAGACATGGCAACCTTTTGGATCTCCCCAGTTTCTTCTACCGTAAAGTCCACCTCATTGGCGATCAGATACCCGTATGGAGACGCGGTTTCCTTTAAGGTGTAATCCCCTACCGGAATTGCTTCTAACTGGTGCGGCTTTCCATCGGTTACCCAGGATGCATACACCTCGCCATCGGAGTCAATCACCTCTAAAGTTGCACCTTTTAATTCTTTTCCGGTTGTAATGTCCGTTTTAGATACTTCTACAATGATCGGTGTCTCTTCAACCGTAATCTCTTTTTCAAGCACTGCCGTCAAAGGATCTTTATAGGTAAAGTCCACATCATAGACCGTATCATCCATTACATAGCCTTCCGGAGATTCCACTTCTTTTACATAGTAATTTGCCAGAGGAAGATCTGCTGCAAAGATTGCCTGTCCGCTGGCAGTAGTCACTGCAGTATCCACCATTGTGTCTGCCTTTACCGCAACTTCACCGTTTATATCAAGAATGTCCTCCTTCACAAACACACCATAGGTTGCTCCCTCTACTGGATTCTTTGTCACACCATCGGTTTTGATCACACTGAGTTTTGTCTTTACTCTCTCATTCACAAAATCAGCATTTCCATAAACCACATCGGTATGGTCATCCTTATAAGTAAGCTCTACCGGGAACGGCTCCTCGCAAAGCACAAATCCCTTTGGTGCTTCGATCTCAACTACCTGATACTTGCCGAGCGGAAGATCCTCAATAGATGCTTCCCCATTCTCATCGGTAGTCAGCGTGGCAACAACCGCTCCTGCAGATGCCGGAACACCATTGATCATTTCCAGTGTGCGTTTTCCGTTCTCATCTTTCTGATGATCCGGTGTGTAAATATCCTCTGCTGCGATCAACTGGAATACAGCCCCCGCAAGATTCTGTTCCTCATAGATAAAATCAAGACTTCGATCCTCTTTATCAATGGCACTCATAATACGGTCAACGATCGTATCATACTCTGTACCGGTAAGTACCTCACCGGCTTTGGTAATACTGATACTTCCCTTTACCGGAGTATCTTCAATCACAACTTCGATCACAGGATCACCATCACTGTCCTCTTCCACCTTTACGGCTCCATCCTTTTCCACCACAAAAGGAAACTCTTCCTCGGAAATCAGATAGCCATCCGGAGCAGTGATCTCTTCCACCTGATAATTGCCATATTTCAGTTTCAACGGAGTGGTGATCGTTCCGGAATCATCAGTTGTAAATTCACTCACCTTATCCTTTCCAACTTTCTGTTCCACATATTCATCGGTATCTGTATTCCTGATCTTGAACGTAACACCGGAAAGACAGATCGTGTTGCCACTTTCTGCATCCTTTTTGACCATCCGGATATATGCTTTAAATGGTGCATCGTTTAAGATCCGGTATCTCTGCGGTGTTCTGGAATCCTCTGTCACCTCGACCGTAAAATCATCCGTCTTATACAGATTGTGAGGTACTTTCGTCTCCTTCACAAGATATGTTCCGTATGGAAGTTCCTTAGAGCAGGCATAGCCTTTCTCGTCAGTGACCAGAGTGTCATAAACCTTAGCCGCATCCCATCCCACCTTATCAATCTCAGACTGAAGTTTCACGGTAAATTCTGCACCTTCCACATAATCCGTCTCCGTATCATCCCCATCGGTTGATACTTTGATGATCTCAAAAGGCTGCTTCTTTACTGTTTCCACCACATGGCGGGTAACAGAAATATTCTGGTGAGTATTCGGTTCTTTGGAATAGTCAACCACATACTTTGTTTCATCAAGCAGGTATCCTTCACTTGGCTCGATCTCCTGAATATAATACTTCCCATAATAGAGATTTCCAAAGTTAAAATTTCCTGCTTCATCTGTCTTCACCGTTGCAAGAAGCGCACCTGCATTTGCAGGTGTTCCGGTACTGTAAAAATCTGTCCCCACAGTCGATGTGATGTTATCGTTTCCGGCATAGGATACGATCCCTCTGCCATCCGGATAATTCACAGTTTCCAATGCATACATTCCATAGGTTGCACCGGAAAGTCTGGCATCCCCCTGTGGATCAGAAGTTTCTTTGTCTTTCTTATCAACGGATACATCACAGCGGATCGGTGTATTGGTCATTTCCACCGTATCGAATGAACCATAATCCGGCTTTACTTCCCATACCTTTCCATCATCACGGTATCCATCCGGGACAACCACCTCTTTCACATAATACACATCCTGCTGTTTCACAAACTTCTCAGATGCCGCTCCGTCCAGATCTTCATCATAATAAAATACCGGTACTTCTGCTCCGGTATCACCATTCATCAATACCCTCTGCGTGCAGGCAGCATCTTTAAACACGGCAAAACCAGCACCTTTGACAACATTACCGGACTCAGAATCCGTTTTCTGCACGAGAACTCCTACCGTTTCCGGCGTCTCCTTTGCCTCAAAAGTTTTTCCGGCTTTTGTAACCTTTCCACTCTCATCATACTGTGTGAAATACTCCAGTCCGATTTCATACACGTTTTCATCCACCTGATAACCATCCGGAGCTTTTACTTCCTTCAGGTAATACTTGGATTCTGTCAACACCTCAACACCGGATGCTGCCAAACCGTCTGAATTGGTAACATTCAGTTTACACAACAGATCCGTGCAGGCACTATCCTCATAAAGATAATACTTTGCTCCAGCTACCGGAGTTCCTTTGTAAGAATCTGTCTTATGAAGCTGAAAACTTCCCAGCTTGTAGTTTGATGTTACCTTAACTGTCGCTTCATCCGATTTCTGATCTATAAACTCCTCCAAAAATGTGATCTTCTGCTGAGACACAACGGTCGGTGTCCACTTGGAACCACCCTTTTCATCACTGTATGCTTTTGCCCTTACTTTAATGGTGCTGTCATTCTTCGTGATCTTATCCATCGCCGTCTGATTACAGTACAGATAAAAATTGGATGACGCCTTTGACGCATCCGTCTGTGCCACACAGATATCATACTTCTTCAGATCATTTTCATCATCAATCTTTGATGCATCCGTTTTGATCTCGCCTGTGGTAAGACCTGCCGGAGCACCGCTGATCGTGTATTTGATGTTTTTGATCGTGCCCTTCTTCGTGCGGACGAACTTCTCTTTACTGCGGTATAACCCGTCAGCCACCTTTTCCCATTTACTCTTCGCCGGAGAAATAGAGTAGCTGATCGACTTGGTCAGTCCGTTGTCATTGTAGTCATCCGTGCTGTACTTCTTCGCATCTGCTACAAGTGCAGAAATCTTTGAGTACGTCCCGGTATTGCCTTTACCATAGTAGCTGAGCTTTACTTCACCATTCAGCACATGAATAGCTGCACCGGTAATGAAGTAATCTTCTGTCGCATGTCCGGAAGAATACTTGCTGTTGTGACAGGTTTTATTTAACTCTCTCACACCGTTCACCAGACAATAGGTAATCTCTGGCTTCACTTTCTTCGTACTGCTGGATTTGCTCACTGTTCCGTTTGTTGTCTTTTTATTCAGATCCAGACAATAAACAGAGTGGTGGTAATAATCCCCAGACTCCGAAATATATTTAACCCCCATGGAACGACCACAAAACTTTGCATAACCGGAAAATCCCACTTTCATGGAATCTTTACCATCTTTTGTTCCCGATGCCGGTGCTGCCTTCAGCATGGCAGCCGGAGCTCTCTGAATGGATAATCCCTTTACAATCTGCGTGTCAAGGTCAATATATTCCGTATCTTCACTTCCGGGGGCAGGCTCCTCGTCATCAGCAGTTTCCGTAGTATCCTCTGCCGGAGCTGCTTCTGTATTATCAGTCTGCTTCTCCTGAATCTCTTCCACCGTAATGATTCGATGCACCAGATAGGCATCCTTTCCGCTGACAGGTTCAGCCTTATAGTAAGTATCATAATCACCCGGCTTGTCTGCATCAAAACTTCCCTGATCCGGATAATAACTTACTGCCACTTTTTCCTGCTCATAAACGATTCCTTCCATATCATTCTCAATATCAAATCCATAGCCAGCGGCGATCACAATATCACCAGCCGTTACCACTTCATCTTCATCAAGATCAGTACGGACATCGGCATCATACACTGCAAGCGTCTTTGTATCCTTCTCCTCATCAGAACCGGAAGCAAATACGTTACTACTTGGAAGTGCAGCTCCAACCGTAAGAACCGCAGCCATCATCATTGCAACTGCTCTCTTAAAAATCTTCTTATTCATTCGCTGTTCCTCTCTTTCTGAAATATTCTTTGTGCGAATCATTTTCCCACCATTCACCAGAGATTGTGAGGATTCTCCCCGACTCTCCGGCGAAAAAAAGGCACACCTTGCGGCATGCCTTTTACCCATCAAGTCGGTTCGCACAACCAACTTCCCTTATTCCATTGTAATATAATCAATCAGCCGTTTTCCTGTTACAGCTTCTATATAAAGAATCATTCTGATCATCTTCATCATGGCTGTCACCTCCTCTCCATTCGTCCACAACTAAGAATCAATAACATAACCTTCAAAATGTAACAACAAATAAGAAAAATGATCTTAAGGATCTCCAAAACTGCAAGCAGTAAATGCAATCCCAGCCATGCACCTCCCTTTATCACTGATAAAAGAAAAACCATTATTGTACTGATCACTCTTCTTACCATAGCCATCCCTCCGATCATGCCCATTTCATTACATTGTCTACCATTTCCTCACTTGCAGTCTGTTCCTTCTTCTGAGAAACAGTCTCTGTCTGGTCAGCTTGTTCCTGCATCCCGTTTGGCTGTCGCATTATAGCCGACATCATAGTATCTGCTATACGAACAAGCATCTCCTGGTACAATTCCTGTTTTAAATCCTCCCGCATCTGATTTCCAAATTCCAATAAATCTTGTTTTGTCAGCGGTGCCTCTTCCTCCTGCTTCTCCTTTTTACACAGTTCATCAATAGATTTCCCGGATACATAAGCCTCCAGTGCTTCCATAATAAACTGGTTCTTGGAACGGTATATATCCGAATCCAGATTATTGATGATTCGAAACAACTTTACATGAGTTGGATTCTCCATGCTAAACCGCAGACAAAACTGTTCATACTGCTTTCTTGCCATTGCTTCTCACACCTTTCTATCCAACTCTTCGAATGGTACGCTCCAGATAAATCTTACCAAGATAATCAAAGCCTTTCGCATTTGCCCGGATATCTTCTATGTATCTGACATTTCTCTGCTGCATCTGTCCAAATCGTTTCATTACCGTTGCACCACCGCCCACAAAGATGATCGGTGTCAGATCCATGTTGTAACCAAGCTCTCTGATATAATTTGTGATCGTCTCACAATACTTGTGAAGTTCTTCCAGAATAATGTCCTTGTACTGATCCGGCAAGTTGTCTGCTCCATTGAGCATGACCTGTTGAATGTCATACTCATCCACCTCTGAATTAAGCTTTCTGACACATTCCTTATTAATCTGTTGGATACAGGTAATAATACCAGAGTTTTTTGTCACACAAACCGATTCATCCGGACTTTGATTGATGATCGGCATCAGATCAACGGTCCATGAACCAATGTCAACAACAAGCACCTTTGCCGGAAACTCACTGATCTGACTGGCAACCGCCGCAAAGCACTGTGGATATACCGAAATCCGTTCAATCGTAATATGATACTGCTTTTTCTCATACTTAAATGTCACTTCCCGGTTCTGATTCAGATACTTGATAAATGCCTCTTTCTCTTTGCCAAAGCGGGTAAGAGGAAGTCCCACTGCCCAGTAGACATTAGCAGTTCTCTTTCCAAGCCGGTCTAACTCTTTGGCTGTCGCAGCTAATGAAAGCAGATAATAATTTTCATCCTCCACCTTGCTGTCCTTGACCTTTAATCGCTCGCTTCCGACCTTATAATACTTTCCATCTTTCTCCAAGACGTTTTCAAACAATGCCGGCTCCGTGGTAATCTCACGAATCCCGGAAGTAAAAGTTTCATGTACTGTTTTCATATTTGACCAGCCGTGGTCAATAGCGATAACTACTGTATTTTTATCCATAATGATCCTCCTTTTCTCTTGCATAGGTATTTCTTCATTTTACAAAATCATGTATGTATGCGTGATTTCTCACATCCTCGTCGCCCGCATACTGGGAACTGCTGCTCGGCTGCTCTCGCATTCACAACACCCTGATCAATCAGAATGATTTCCTCTTCTGCCATTTTGAGGATAGGGACATTTTTCATATCCCCCGTGGTTCATTATCCATCCGCCACATATCTGTCGCACTCGCTAAGCACCTTCACCGTTAAGTTCCTCGATTCTCATCGCAAATTATGACTGCATTGTCTGACAGTGTACCGGATTTTTACCGAAATAAGTTATACTTCAGCAGTTGATATTCAATTGTCTTGGTGTATCACAACACCGTACCCATATAGTAAACTACTTATGCTGACTTGGTTATACACACAAATGGTAATTCTGTGATACAACTTACCTTTTTACGGTAAAAAGTCTTCAATAATACTCTACCTACGCACTTAACAAAACCTAATCCTCTTTTTCCTGCTCTTCCAGACCAATGACTTGATCCGCATCACAAGACATTTCTGTTTCATCTGTGCCCTCTACTATGGGTAACTCCTCAGGTGGCTGATAGCACTCCGCATATCCATATATCTTCTGTTCAAAATACTTTCTGGGACATCTCCCCGGTATGACCAAATATCCCTGCTGTTCCAATTCATTATTAAACCTGCGAATGATCATATACGCCTTAGAGGTTCCTATCCCAAGCATTTCGGATACTTCCTTGGCATTTACAAATGCCTTATTAGAACCTACCATAGTACAACCTCCTTTCCTCTTTTCCGAAACACGCAATGTTGTTTCGTGTTTTGCCCTATTATATTTCCATAATTTCTGTTTGTCAACAGTTTTTCTCAAAATATCCACTATTGACTTTCGTGTTTTTGTATTGTATTATTTAATCATTCTTACAAAACAAGTAAAACCCACTTGTTTATTTCGTGAAAGGAGTGATTAGTTATATGGGCAACAATTCAATCAATGACGAGCTGGTTGCTGCCAACCTCAAAAGAATACGCAAGCGGCAAAAAGTTACACAACGGCAATTAGGTGAACGAACAGGAAAAAGTGAGCGAACCATCCAAAACTACGAATCCGGCAAGATCAATTTCAATCTGGAAATGATCCAGACTCTTGCATCTGCATTAGAAATTGACTGGAAGGAATTAATGAATAATGCAGATTCACTTGATAAAAGTGATTCTCCTTCTAACAAATACCCACTGGATTCTCTTGGAGACATTATTAATGTATTATTTCAAATCCAGCAAACTTACGACCTGTCTCTGCATTTTTCTGTAAAAAAACCTCCAGCTGATTCGGACTGGCTGGCAGATATCACCATTCCAGGAAAAGGAACTGCCAAATACGACACAGATTTTTGTTTGTTTATGGAAGAATGGATTCAACAAATGAAACAGCTTTACAGCGAAAAAATCTCTATTGATGAGTATCAGACCTGGCAAAATGAGACTATCGCCTATTATGCCAACAGTAAACTTACACCTTGGAATGAACGTCCAGATATAGAACTGATAGATATCGAGAAAAATCTATATCGTTGGAAAAATCCAAAGAACTAAAAAACGCCCCGGTAACTTGTACCGAGGCTAGTGACTTTCAACCATAAGGCTGATATAATCACCCTAGACAAGTAGATTATATCATAGCCTTTAACAAAATGCACCGTATTTTTAACTGTGCAGTAATTTTATATTTTTGTAAAGGAGATGATAGTATGCCAGCCTTTAAGGATTCAAAAACTGGTAAATGGTTTGCTAAGTTCTATTACACGGACTGGATAGGTGACCGAAAGCAAAAGTGGAAAAGGGGATTTGCTACAAAAAAGGAAGCACAGGCATTTGAGCGAGATTTTTTGGAGCGTCAGGCAGGAAGTCCCGATATGACTTTTCAAAGTTTGTACGAAATTTATATTGAGGATATGTCCGGGCGTTTAAAAGAATCCACTTTAGCTCACAAACGCAATATTTATGAGACTAAAATTCTGCCATACTTTAAGAATAAGCCAATCAATGAGATTCAGGCAACAGATATCCGCAAGTGGCAGACGATGCTTATGAGAGATTCTCACAATTACAAAGACACTTATCTGAAAAGTATCAATAATCAGTTTAGCTGCATCATGAATTACGCAAAACGCTTTTATAATCTGACAACAGATCCTTGCGGTCGTGCCGGCAGTATGGGAAAAAGCAATGCTGATGAAATGGATTTTTGGACATTAGATGAATATCTTTTATTTCGGGAATCCATCCAGGACAAACCTGCTTCTTATCTGTGTTTTGAGGTCTTATACTGGACCGGAATGCGTGAGGGAGAAATGCTTGCTCTTACAGCATCAGATATTGATTTTGAAAAGAAAACGATCAGTATCAATAAAACTTTTTCCCGAAATAAAGGAAAAGATGTTATCACGGTTCCCAAGACCAAAAAAAGTAAAAGGGTAGTTGCCATGCCCGATTTTCTTGCAGAAGAATTACAAGATTTTATCAACAGACAGTATATGCTTGATCCAAAACGCAGACTTTTTCCTTACACCAAGTCATTTCTCAGTCACGAGATGCTTCGTGGCTGCAAAGACTCCGGTGTTAAAAAAATACGAATCCATGATCTGCGTCACAGTCATGCCAGTCTTTTGATCAATCAGGGCTTTGATGCTCTAACCATTGCTGAACGCTTGGGACATGAGAAGGTATCCACAACATTAAATACCTACTCACACCTCTTTCCACACAAACAAGGTGAATTGGTTCAAAATCTGCAGGATCTCCTTAATCCGAAATCCGCAATGCAGACGAATGAACTTCAAACCACCAATGCGGAAGAAACATCCGGAAAGATTATCCCAATGCCAATCCGTCATATCATTTAACAGATATGAATGTACATAATCCACCATATTTTAACAAGTTGGTGATTATCCTGACGACAGCACAATAAAATGTGTTTAGTAGCAAATTAGTAGCAGAGAAAAAGAAAAAGTCCGGGAACGCCCTGTTTATAAGG
>CAKRHL010000004.1 GCA_934338765.1 uncultured Lachnospiraceae bacterium
GGTACCTACCATGCATATTTCGGTTTCCAGGAGAAAGGTTCCTGGATCTTCCGTGACGAGTGGTATTCGGATACCCTTGGTATTGATGGCAAGGATATGAAGAAAGCAGGACTGACATTCGATCAGGGTAACCTGTTCCAGTCAAAAGACAATCAGGTAACTGCTATTGAAGGTACACAGGTGCAGGATGCTGAGATCAAGGGTAACGGTACATATACCGTTGGTGTAAGTGGACTGAACGGCTGCCTGGACACACAGGGAAGTTCAGAAATCGCAGTTTCCATGATCTATGTTGATACAGATATCCCTATGAAAGCTAAGGATAACCCTGTAACAATCTCTGATGTGAAGCTTCTGTGCGATGGTAAGGAAATGACACTTCCAAGTGATACATTCTATCCAAAGGAGTACACAGACGAGTCCGGACTTCTTCGTTTTGATCCGATGAACGCTTACCAGAAGGATCAGGGTGAGTATCCTGACAGCCCTGACATCACAGTAGTTCCTTCTGATTCTATCCAGATTCAGTTTACTGTTTCCGGTTTCAACTCAGACAATCCGGATGCTGTAGCAGGTGCTGATGATGCAACAAGTGCATCAAGCGATGCAAACACAACTTCTGATGCTTCTACAACTTCTACAACTTCTAAGAAGTCTTCACCGGTTGTTCCGATTGTGATCGTAGTTGTAGTAGTTGCTGTAGTAGCAGTAGTCGTTGTAAAGAAGAAAAAATAATTCCTGCAACGAGCATCTGCTGAATAAGTAGATTTCATTGAAAGGAGATGGGGCACAACCTGTCTCCTTTTTTCTCCGACATGAAATGACGCGGCATGTCGAATGAAAAGTCGTGTATTTTTTCTCTATTATTTATGGTATTCGCAGAGGAAAAATGCATGTATAATGATAATAGCGTAAACTCTATTTATCATCTTGATAGTCTGCTTTGGTCTGTTTACAGAGCTTTTGACGGTGGGATGAAATAAGTAATACAGGAGGTTATTATGAAAGAATCACAAACAGAGAAAAGGGGCACGGTAGATTATATCTATATGCTGCAGAGAGTTATTGCGATCTTCGCAGCACTTTCCGTTTTCTTCCCTTTTATGAATCCGACAAGGATTTGTAATCTTGTGAATGAGAACACATCGCTTTTCACAGCGGCTGTATCTTATTCTACTTTAACCAGTGAGGCTGGTCGTGCACTTCGTATGAACTGGCTGAGCCCAAGCGCATTCTACATCTTATATGCAGGTGCAGTAATTGCGTTGATCGGTGTAGCATTCGTTGTAGTAGGCGGATGTATGTCTCTTGGTAATACCAAGATGAAGAGAGCAGGTATTCTTTGGTCTGTTCTCGGTAGTATTGTTGAGATTGTTGGATTTGCAGCTACGATCATTGCATACAACATCGTATGCAGTTCCACAATGGCATCCAAGCTTGAGAAAGTTGGTCCGCATTTCCCAACAGCGGCAGTAGTTTACATTGTTATAGCTATTATACTTCTGCTTCTGTCTGTTGTTATTATGACCATGCTTCCGAAGGCGGCTCCGGATGAAGAGATGGAAATGAATCCACAGTACAAGCTGTTCCTGATGTTCCTGCCATTCCTGGCACTGGCATTCGTATTCTGCTACCTGCCACTTTGGGGATGGAGATATGCATTCTTTGATTATCAGACAGGTGGAACGCTGAGTATGTCAAACTTTGTAGGATTTAAGTGGTTTACATATTTGTTCCAGAATGCGGCAACACGAAGTGATATCATCCGTGTTATCAGAAATACAATGGCAATGTCCGGTTTAGGACTGATCACACAGTGGATCCCAATGGCGTTCGCTATTTTCCTCTGCGAGATCAAGAACCTTACGTTCCGTCGTTTCATTCAGACATTTACAACAGTACCAAACTTCATCAGCTGGGTATTAGTATATGCTTTGGCAATCGCTATTTTCTCAAATGATGGTTTCATTAACACCTTTGCAAAGAGTGTTGGTCTCATGGCAAAGGATTCCAACGGTCATAACTTCCTGATGGGTGATCACTTCACATGGCTTAAGATGTGGGCATGGGGAACCTGGAAGGGTGTCGGCTGGAGTGCGATCATTTACATTTCAGGTATCGCAGGTATCGACCAGCAGTTGTACGAGGCTGCTACGGTGGATGGTGCCGGACGTTTCCAGAAGATGTGGCATATCACAGTGCCCGGCCTTCTGCCAACCTTCTTCGTATTGTTACTGATGGCAGTTGCAGCAGTACTTAGTAACGGTCTTGATCAGTACCTGGTATTCTGTACACCACAGAATAAGAATCACATCGAGGTTCTTGATCTTTACGTTTACAACCTTGGTCTTGGTAGTGGCGGTAGTATCCCATTATCAACCGTGGTCGGTATGTTTAAGTCGGTCATCAGTGTAATCTTGCTGTTCGGAGCGAACTCGCTTTCTAAGGCGCTTCGTGGCGAGAGTATTGTATAAGGAGGTGAACACAAATGGCAATGACAGCACAAGAAAAATTAGATGCTAAAAGAGAAAAAGAGTACAACAAGAAGCATAAACGTATGTACAAATTAAAACCGGGTGACATTGTGTTCAATATTTTGAACTATGCATTTTTCATTTTGTTCACTCTCACCTGTATCTTCCCGTTCTATTATCTGTTGATCAACACGATTTCAGATAATGAAATGGTACAGAGAGGTTTGATCAATTTTATTCCTCATGGATTTAATCTTGATAACTATAAGGCATTGGCTGGTGTAGGTGATCTTGGTTATGCATTCATCGTATCTATCACCAGAACTATTTTTGGTACCGCATTGATGGTACTTGCATCTGCTTTCGTAGGTTATCTGGTAACAAAGCAGGAGATGTGGCACAGAAGTCTGTGGTATCGTGCAATTGTTATCACAATGTACTTCAACGCAGGTTTGATCGCTACATACCTGAACCTGGTTATGCTGGGTCTGACAAACCACTACATGGTATACATCATCCCTGGTATCGTGGCTCCATACAATATCATCCTGGTAAAGACTTATATCGAGTCTATTCCGGCTGAGCTTGAGGAGAGTGCATTTATCGATGGTGCATCTTACATGCAGGTATTTTCCAAGATTATCTGGCCACTGAGTAAGCCAATCCTTGCAACGATTGCTATCTTCGGTGCGGTAGGTCATTGGAACTCCTTCCAGGATTCCCTGATTTACATGAGTAACTCACCTAAGCTGTATACACTGCAGCATAGATTGTATATTTACCTGAACCAGTCATCCAACCTGATGGCTTCCATGAACCAGGGTGGTGAGGCTGCGAGATCAGCATTTGCAGCAGCGCTGAATACAAAGGTTATCAAGTACACAATCTCTATGATTTCCGTTATTCCTATCTTGGTTGTGTACCCATTCATGAACAGATACTTCGAAAAAGGTATCATGCTGGGTGCTGTAAAGGGTTAATGCCAGAGTGCAGACTGATATTCTAAGAGATTATGAGATGCCGGGGACACGCTGGTGTCCCTGGTTTTTCAACAATATGTGCCATGGGTGCATATGGGGAGAAAGGTCTGATTACACGAAGGAGATAAGACAGAATGAAGTTTTTTAGTGTGGATAGTCCCTTATACAAATTTATGAACCGTCTGATGGATGTGTTTAAGCTCAATTGCATGTGGCTTTTATGCAGCCTGCCCATCGTGACGATGGGAGCGGCAACTACAGCTGCTTATACGATCACGCTGAAGATGGTGGATGAAGAAGAAGGATATATTGCCGGTCCTTTTTGGAGGGAATTTAAGGCAAACCTGAAAAAAGGAAGTATTTTAGGGATTATTGCGATGGTTGCAAGTTATGCGGTATATCTGGATTTTCAGTTATATCATGCGGCAAAGCAGCACAATATGATGTTTTTGATCATTGGTGTGATAGGCATTTATCTGATTTTTATGCATATGGTATTTGCGTTTCCGTTATTGGCACGTTATGAAAACAGCATCATCAATACGATGCGTAATTCCTATTCCATAGCAGCGAAGTTTCTTGGCAGAACAGCGTTTCTGGCAGTGCTTCTGGTGATAGAAATGGCTATCATCCTGTGGAATCTGACAACAATATTTGCCGGAGTTCTGATCGGACCGGCATGTATTATGCTTACGATCAGCGGTTTTGCAGGTTCATTCTTCAAGGTGATCGAGAGAGAAAATCTCATGACTGAAATGGAAGAAAAGAATTCTACACATCTGAATGGAGAACCGATTTCCCATGATGATGAGATATAGCCGCAGACAGAGAATGTATATCGTGTGCTTTACAGGAGCTGCACGACTAGCATAGTATAATTAGGGCAGGGGAACAAACAATAAGAAAGGATGGATAACATGAAAAAAGGATTGGGAAAGAGAATGCTTTCCATGCTCCTTGCAACAAGCATGGTAGCAGGAACAACCGTTGCAGCCACAGGTTGTAAGTTCGGCAGCAACAGCAACGAGCCAATTACCCTGACTGTATACAGCCAGGTAGCAAACTCTTCAGGATTACAGAAAGGATGGTCAGCTGATATCATTAAAGATAAGTTTAATGTAAAGCTGAATATCGTACCTGATGAGAGTGGTACATTCCAGACCAGAATGTCAGATAAGGATCTTGGAGATATCATTATCTGGGGTCACACAGATGACAACTATGCAGCAGCTGTTAAGGCGGGTCTGCTTTATGATCTGGAAGAGGACGACATTCTTAAGGAAAATGCACCATATGTGTATGATAACATGAAGGATTCCATTGCAAAGAATAAGAGACTTTCTGCAACGATTCTTGGTGATGGAAATGACAAGCTTTATGGATGGGGCGGCGAGGTTGCTACCTCTAGTAAGGATCATCAGTCATTCTTCTATACATGGGATACCCGCTGGGATCTCTACAAGAAGATGGGATATCCTAAGGTTAAGGATATGAATGACATGGCAGATCTTCTTAAGAAGATGCAGAAGATGGATCCTAAGGATGATGCAGGCGGAAAGACATACGCAGTTTCTCTGTGGCCTGACTGGGATGATGCAATGGTTATGTACGTTAAGGCAACAGCTACTGCATATTATGGTTATGATGAGCTGGGTATCGGTCTCTATGATCCAACCACAGGTAAATATCATGATGCACTTGAGGAGAATGGACCATACCTTGAGATGCTGAAATGGTACAACAATCTGTACCGTGAGGGTCTTGTAGATCCTGATTCCATGACACAGACATATGAGCAGATGTCAGAGAAGGTAATCAACGGTGGTGTACTGTTCTCTATCTTCAACTATTCCGGATCACTTGCTTTCAATACAGATAAGCATATGAAGGATGGTCAGTACATGTATTGTATGAAACCTAGCGAAGCATCTCCTATCGTTTACGGTATGAGCACACTTGGTACAGGTTATACATCATCTATCGGTGCTAACTGTGAGTATCCTGAGCTTGCACTGGAAGTTCTGAACTACTTCGCAACTCCAACCGGACGTCTGGAGTACGCTTACGGTCCTAAGGATGAGTGCTGGTACTACAAGGACAAGAAGACATACCTTACAGAGCTTGGTGACGCTTGTAGAAAAGATCTGAAGACAAAGATGACAGATCACGAGGGTACATTCCAGGATGGTCAGCTTCAGATGGCAGTTTCTACATGGAACATTGATGCTGAGAACCCTGAGACAGACGGTGAGACATATAATGCTGATAACTGGGCTTCTACACAGGAGTCATCTAAGTATGACATCCAGGAAGACTGGAAGAAGAAGACCGGTTGTGAGGGTATCAACGATTACATGGAGAAGGGAAAATATACCGTATCTCCGGGAACCGATTACTCACCAAGTGCAAAGTCTGATGAGTTAAAGACTGTATGGAAGCAGGTAACAGATACCATCAAGAACGAGTCTTGGAACGCTCTGTATGCAAAGAACGATGCTCAGTTCGACAAGGCTGTTGCAAAGATGAAGAAAGATACTGCCGGATATGGTTATGATAAGTGTCTGGAGTGGTCTCAGAAAGAGGCTGCTACACGTAAGTCTCTGGAGGATCAGCTTCAGAACTAATCGTGAGACGGATTCACGTATTCAGGCGATGTAATGTAAACAGATGCAGCTCCGTGGAGAGATCCATGGGGCTGTATTTTTGTGCATTAGGAAAATACTTGTAACAAAGAGGAAAGCATGAAGAGTGAAGCCAACGATTTTTCTTGCACTTCCGGATAAAACGTGATAGGATAGGTAACAGCGATTTTGTAAGGGGTACAATTCGTAAAGAAACAGAAATACCGAGTGTTCGAGACCTTCCACTCGTAAAACAAAACTAAAGGAGACTTAGAAATGAAAAACAAAAAACTCTATTTTATCACACAGGCAGCTATGATCGCTGCAATCTACATTGTGATGACAATGTTTATCAACACATTCAATCTTGCATCAGGATCCATCCAGATCAGAATATCCGAGGCGCTGACGGTGCTGCCGTTTTTTACACCTGCCGCCGTACCGGGACTTTTTATCGGCTGCCTGTTAAGTAATCTGCTGACAGGAGCTATGCTGCCGGACGTGATTTTTGGCAGTCTGGCTACACTTTTGGGGGCGCTTGGTAGCTATGCACTGAGGAAACATTCTTTCCTGGTGACATTACCACCGGTAATTGCCAATATGGCTATTATCCCATTTGTTCTGCGCTACGCATATGGTATGACATTTATCGTACATGGCGTGGATGTATCCATTCCATTTCAGGCACTGACTGTAGGTGCGGGTGAGGTAGTAAGCTGCTGTATCCTTGGTAATGTACTGATCAAGGCGCTGACACCGTACCGTCATATCATATTCCAGAGTGATGCGGATGCGGAACAGAATTCTGCTATGTCAAAGAATATGGTAAATAACAAATAAAACGGATTGATATAAGGTCCATACCCCGAATGAAATTCAAAGATATACAAACTATAAATAGAAAAAAGACAGCTTAATGATCTTAATTTAAGCTGTCTTTTTTAGGGTATGGGTAAATGCTCGTAACGTAGAGTGAGCAAGGGCAAAACGCTGGTTTTGTCCTTATTGCTGTATATAAGCTGATTTTATTTTACAGAGGCTTCATTCATAACCTGACAGACCGTATCAAGGATCAGCTGGGAGGTATATGGTGAATCATCCGACAAAACAACCTGATCCGGAGCGATATCCTGTGCCAGCTGATCCGATATTTCCTTGACAGCAGGTTTAATGAGAGGATACATGGTTTCAACGGATTCCTTTAGATTTACGATTTCAACAGATTTTACCCGATCCTTATCCAATGAGACTCTGAGATGGATCTTGGATTCTCCGAGAGTCAGTTCGCTGTTATATACGCCGGCTATGTATTTATCCGAGTCGGTAGAAGCAGACTTTTTCGAACTGGAGATTGCCGATGGGGAAGATGTGCTGGCACTTTCTTTTCCTTTGCCCGGCCAGAACATAAAGAAAAGAAGTACGAGCAGTAAAATGCCCAGACCCACAAAAACAGCAGTATAAATAATTTCCTTCATTTGAAATATGACAATTCTGGTACGCGACATAGGAAAACCTCCCAATATGATAAATTTCCGGTTATTACAGTATATTCAAAAAGGAGAAGGATAGAACCCGGATACGCTTTTCTTGCAGTAGAAAATAACGTATAATAAAAGGAAATGTTTGAAGCAGGAAATAAGAGAGAACTAAGTAATATTTTCGGGTAAGACAGTAATGGGAGGAATAAAATGGCCGTTTATTTTGTATTGGGAGGTTCCGGACGGGGGAAATCTTATTTTGTGAATCACACCATCGTGGAGAGAGCGCAGGCAGAAAAGGACAAGACCTTTCTGATGATCGTGCCGGAACAGGCAACCATGCAGACACAGAAGGAGATCGTGGAGATCAGCGAACAGCAGGGGATCATGAATATAGAGGTGCAGAGTTTTGTACGTCTGGCATATCGCATTTTTGGAGAGACAGGGACTGCAAACCTGCCGGCACTGGATGATATGGGAAAGACTCTGATCCTTCATAGGGTACTGCTGGAGCAGGAGAAAAATCTGCATTATTTTGGAAGGAATGTCCATAAAAAGGGATATGTAGCGGAGATCAAATCCTTTCTTTCGGAGATGATGCAGTATGGGATCGATGAAGAAGGGCTGGAGGATATGATCCGGGCTGCCGACTCCCGTATGGCGTTAAAAAGCAAGCTGGAGGATATGAAAGTGGCATACCGCAGCTTCCGGGCATATCTCAAGGACAACTATATTACCTCGGAGGAAGTGCTTACTGTTTTGAGCTGTGTGGTATCCCGGTCGGTGCTTTTAAAGGATGCCGTGATCTGTCTGGACGGGTTTACCGGATTTACGCCGGTTCAGTATCAGCTGATCGAGGAGCTGATGCGGGTCTGCAGTGATATCTATGTGACGGTCACCATGGATGAGGATCAGGAAATCTTTCAGCCGGGGGAAAAGCACGAGCTTTTTTATCTCAGTAAAAAGACAACGGCTCATTTTCTTCATATGATCAAAGATAACGGGATGGAGGAGCCGGAGGTTATCCGGGTGGGAGAAGAAATCGAAAAGACAAGATTTCATGGTTCCGATCAGATGGAGCATCTGGAGCGGTCATTGTTTCGTTTTCCGGTAAAGGCATATCATGAAAATGCTGCTATGGGATACGATAAAGAGAATGCAGAGGAAGACAGCAAAAATGTCGTTGCGGGAGATGACAGGGAGGATATCAGTATTCATCTGCTCAAGCAGCCCCAGGAGGAGATAGCCTTTGTGGCGGAGCGCGTCAAAAAGCTTCGCAGGGAAGGATACCGTTATCGGGACATCGCTGTGGTGGCAGGAGACATGGAGGTTTACGGACCGCTGGCAAGAGACATTTTCGGGCAGGCGCAGATCCCGTGCTTTGTGGATCAGAAAAAGACCATTCTCGCCAATCCCCTTGTAAATATGCTGGATGCCCTGCTGGATATGATTCAGTATGATTTCCGGTATGACACGGTGATACAGTATCTGCGGGGAAAATACTCCATGCTGAGTCCGGAGGAAACGGATCTGTTAGATAATTATCTGCTGGCATCAGGCATTCGCGGAGCGGGACGCTGGAAGGGAGAATGGGACGCAGCTAAAATATACCGTTTCCGTGAGGAAGAACAAGGACAGGAGTTCAACCAAAAAATAAACGATATCCGTCAAAAGGTATGGAAAAATATCGAAGAAATATATACCCGAATCAGAACAGGGAAGCATACGGTCAGAGAATTTGCTGAAGCACTGGTACAATTTATGGAAGAGCAGGATTTCTATGGGAAACTGACAGAGGACGTAGAGACTTTTCGACAGATGGGAGATGCGGAGGCTGCCAAAGAGTATGACCAGATTTACGGCATTATACTGGATGTGCTGGATCGGCTGGTAGAGCTTTTGGGCGAGGAGAAAATGTCCTTAAAGGAGTTTAGGGAGCTTTTGGACACAGGCTTTAGCGAAGCGAGAGTGGGACTGATCCCGCCGGGGGTTGATCAGATTGTCGTAGGCGATCTCACCAGAACGCGTTTGAACCATGTAAAGCATCTGTTCTTTTTGGGAGCCACGGACGCCAATATTCCTTCCGGAACCGGTGGGGGTGGGATCCTATCAGCGTCAGAGAGAAGCTTTTTGGAGCAGGAAGATTTCGAGATGGCACCCACAGAACGCCAGAAGCTTTATACAGAACAGTTTTATCTGTATCTGACACTGACCAAGCCGGAGGAACATCTGTATCTGTGCTTGTGTGAGGTGGGAAATGACGGTAAGGAGCAAAAGCCGGCATATCTCATTGACCGGATGCGCAGATTGTATCCGGATATCACGGTTCATGTGGAAGAACAATGTCAGGATGCTATCCGTATTTTGGGACAGGATAAGGGTATGACATATCTGATCAGGGGACTTCGTGACCGGAGCTTTGAGGATAGCAGATGGCAGCAGATCTATACCTATTATCGGGAGCATGATCCGGAGGAGCTGCAGAAAATATTGGCGGCAGCCTTTTATCAGCCGGAAAAGGCAAAGCTTGTCCGGGAGAATGCGGAGCTGCTGTATGGTGATACGCTTTACGGAAGTGCGTCAAGATTTGAGTTGTATGCGTCCTGTGCATACCGTCATTTTCTGCAGTATGGTCTTCATCTGGAGGAACGGCAGGAAAGAACCGTGGAGTTTTACGATATCGGAAATGTGATCCATGAAACGCTGGAGCTTTATACCAAGGACCTGATCCGGCATAAGAGAAGCTGGCAGGATGTGGAGGAAAACGAAAGAAGAGAAAAGGCAGAGCAATATTTTCAGCAGGTGGCGGAGCAGTATAAAAACGGTGTGCTGCAGGATACGGCAAGAAACCACTATCTGATGAAAACGATGAAACGTGTGCTTCACCGGACGATCGCAGCAATCTCCTCGCAGATGGGACAGGGAGATTTTGAGACAGTCAGCAGCGAGCTTCGTTTTGAACAGATCCACGGTCCTCTGCGTCTGCGGGGAAGTGTGGACAGAGTGGACCAGATGACCGGAGAAGATGCGGAGTATATTTCCATTGTGGATTATAAAACAGGAGACAAGGATGTATCGTTGTCGGATTTCTATTATGGTCTGCAGATGCAGCTTGTCATTTATCTTCAGGCGGCAGTGGATGCGGCAAAGGGAAAAACGGGAAACCGGAAAAAGATCATCCCTGCCGGTATATTTTATTTTCATCCTCAGGACCCGATCCTGGAATCCGTAGATGCAAAGGACAAGGGGAAAAAACTAATAAAAGAGTTTCGAATGAAGGGACTGCTCAATGAAGCTGATCCGGTGGTAGAGGGGATTGGTGGAGATGGAGTGACTTCAACGAAAAACTGTGTAGCGGAAAAAGAGTTTGACTACTTTATGAAGTATACGCGGGATACTTTGGAAAAGATGAGTGAAGATATTCTCGGAGGTGCGATCGAGGTGAATCCGTACCGCCGGGAAAATGATAAAACACCTTGCGAATATTGTCCTTATCACGGAGTCTGCCGGTTTGATCCACGGCTGGGGAACAAATACCGGAGTCTCATGAAATTAAAGGATGAACAGGTCTGCATGGAATTAAAAGAGAAATATGACAAAGAGGAAAAGACAGAATAGGAGGGGAACGGGAATATGGGAGACATGAAATGGACAGAGGATCAGCAGCGTGTTATTGACGCAAGAGACAGTAATATTCTCGTATCCGCGGCAGCAGGCTCCGGCAAGACGGCAGTTCTGGTGGAGAGGATCATACAGGAGGTGACCGATGCCGAGCGTCCTGTTGATATTGACCGGCTTCTGGTGGTGACATTTACCAATGCCGCCGCCGGGGAGATGCGCCAGCGTGTGGGAAAAGCACTGGAGGAAGCATTGGTGGAGCATCCCGGAGACAAGCGTCTGCAGAGACAGCTTTCCCTGCTTCACAATGCACAGATCACGACGATCGACAGCTTTTGCCAGAACATTATCCGCAATTACTTTCATGTGATTGATCTGGATCCGGTTTTTCGTGTGGCGGATGATACAGAGATCAAATTAATGAAGCAGGAAGTGCTGGACGGGGTTTTGGAGGAATGTTATCAAAAAGCGGAGGCAGAACCGGAGACGGAGGAAAGCAGAAATTTTATTGCCATGATCGATGCTTTTTCCACCGGACGAGATGACAGTGCCGCCGGAAATCTGGTGCTGGATGTACATAATATGTCCCAGAGTGCGCCATGGCCGGAGGACTGGCTGAATGGGATTATAGATATTTACGAAAAGAAGACAACAGACTGGGTAACAGAGCTGCAGGGATATGTGGCGGATATGCTTGAGGGATATCTGGCTCAGGCGAGGCGGACTTTGGAAATATGCCAGCAGGATGGTCCGGAAGAATATGAGCCGGCGATCCGGTCCGATGTGGAGCAGCTGGAACAGTGTACATCGGTGTCGGATTATCAGGATTATGCAAAGTACATCTGTGGTTTTCAAAAGAAAAAGCTTGCCTCCAGCAAGGCAGAAAATAAAAAAGTTATTCAGGATATGAGAAAAACTTATATCGATAAGGGAATCCGGAAGCTGGAGGAAAAGTATTTCCGGGAGGAGCTGCAGGGTCCCTATGAACAGATGGCACCGGCAGTCAAAGGTCTTGTACAGACTACGAAGCTGTTTGAGGAGGCATTTTCCGCCCGGAAGAGAGAGGATGGTGTGCTGGATTTCAATGATATGGAGCATTTTGCGCTGCAGATACTGGTGGATCATGAGCAGGGAGATGTGCCAAGTGCGGTAGCAAAAGAGCTGCAGGAGTATTATCAGGAGATCATGATCGACGAATATCAGGACAGCAGTTATATCCAGGAAGCTCTTTTGTCCAGTCTGAGCCGGGCGGAGCAGGGGCAGCGTCCGTATCTGTTTATGGTGGGAGATGTAAAGCAGAGTATTTATCGTTTCCGGCAGGCGCGTCCGGAGCTGTTTAACGGAAAATATGAGGCATATGGAAGTGACCCGGAAATGGGACAGAGAATAGATCTGCATCAGAACTTCCGAAGCCGGGAAATGGTTCTGGCATCCACAAACTTTTTGTTTGAAAAGATCATGCAGAAATGTCTGGGAGGCATTGTCTACGATGAAGCGGCAAGTCTGGTGCCCGGGGCAGTATTCCCGGAGGATCCTCACAGAACAGCAGGTAAAACACAGGTTCTGGTGATTCAGGAGGATAAGGAATTTATGGATAAGGATTCTCTGGAGGCATCCGTGATCGGTGAAAAAATACGGGAACTGGTACAGGGAGAGGCGCCCTTATATATTAATGACAAGGGAGACTACCGGCCGGTGCGTTACCGGGATATTGTGGTGCTTTTGCGGAGTCCGTCCCGAATTACGGACAAATATATTGAAGTGCTTTCCCAGATGGGGATTCCGGCGTACACGGAGACAAAGACAGGATATTTCAGTTCCATGGAGGTGGAGGTGATCCTGAATTTCCTGCGGGTTCTGGATAATCCAAGGCAAGATATTCCACTGGCATCTGTTCTTCATTCGCCTTTGGGAGGATTTACGGATAACGAGCTGGCGGAGCTTGGAGCGCAGAGGCAGGGGATCAATTACTATGACAGCTTAAGGGATGCAGGAGAAAACATATCGGAAAATACCCGGAAAAAGGTGTCCGATTTTTTGGACATTATAGAAATGTACCGGCAGCGTGCCGGTGTTCTGCCGGTATATGACCTGTTGCAGCAGATTTACCGGGAAACAGGATATTATCATATGATGTCGGCAATGCCGGCAGGAGAAAAACGTGCGGCAAATCTGGAGCTGCTGTTGCAGCGCGCACTGGATTATGCCGGAAAAGGAAATCATGGCGTCTTTTCCTTTGTACAGTACATTGAAAATATGAAAAAATCCCAGGTGGATTTCGGAGAGGCATCTCTGGTCAACGAAGGAATGGATGCGGTGCGGATCATGAGTATCCACAAAAGTAAAGGTCTGGAGTTTCCGGTGGTATTTCTGGCAGGGACAGCAACGCAGTTTAATCTGATGGATGCCAGAGGAATTGTTAAGGATAACGACTATGGTATCGGAATTGACTATATTGATCTGGAGGAAAGATACAAGAAAAAAACATTACTGAAAAATTTCCTTGCGGATCGTTCGGTGGCAGCAACATTGGCGGAGGAGATCCGTGTGCTGTATGTTGCGCTGACCAGAGCGAAGGAGCAGCTGATCATTACCGGTGTATCCAAAGATCTGGAAAAGGATCTGGGGAAATGGAGTGATCAAAGCCCGGCATATTGTATGGCGGATCTGATCTCGGCGAGAAGTTATCTGTCACTGATCATGCCTCTGATCCTTGATGTGTCGGCTGATCCTTATTTTGAGGTCGAAAAATGGGACAGCAGTATGGTGACAGGACGGGTGGCAGAGAGTCTTGTGGAGGATGGAGAAATCTATCAGAAACTGCAGAACTGGGAGCAAAATATCTGTTATGATCCGGAGCTTCAGCATGAAATGGAATCCGAGGAAGAGTATCATTATCCATACGAGGAGCAGCTTCAGCTGCCGGTGAAAATATCGGTGACGGAGCTGAAGCGCATGGAGCTGCAGGCGCAGAAGCTGGAGGAGGATGCCTGGATAGAGGCAGCAGATGTGCCAGAAGCGTTTGGTCAGATGGAAGAAAAACAGTCTACATCTGTAGAACGCGTGAAAGATAAGACGAGAGATGAGGGGGAGAAAACGGAGGAAGCTGCCCGCGAGATTGAAATTCCGAAACCGCGGTTCCTGCAGGGAGAGGAAACACTTTCCGGGGCACAGCGGGGTACCGTATATCATTCCGTTTTTGAGCATCTGCCGTATGAGAGCATGGATGAGCATACGACGCCGGAAGAATTCACATTATGGCTGGAACAATTTACAGAGAAGGGATATCTGACACATTCCGAAAGGGATATTGTTTATGCAAAGGACTTCTGTACGTTTTTGCGGACAGATCTGGGAAAACGGATGGGAAATGCCTGGAGAAACGGAACACTTTACAGAGAGCAGCAGTTTATGATGGGAATTCCTGCACAGAGACTGCACCCGGAAATTTCGGGAGAGGACACGGATACCGTGCTGGTACAGGGGATTATCGATGCCTGGTTTATGGAGGGCGAGGATATCATACTGGTGGATTATAAGACGGATCGTGTAAAGAGAGATATTCATGAGCTTGTGGACAAATACCGGATCCAGCTGGATTATTATGCGGATGCATTACAGAGGGTCACAGGACATAAGGTAAAGAAAAAAATAATATATTCTATTTCGAAAGGAGAGTCTGTAGAATATGAATAAGAAACGTAAATTTATGGTATGGAGTATTGTCGCTGCAATATGCATTAGTGCCATTCTGCCTCCGATGGGGCAGAGTGCCTATGTGTCAGCGGCTCAGAGCCGGAATGGTGACATGTACAATGATGGGGACAGTACCAAAAATAATGATGTGTACGGAAAAGCGGACAGAGATAAGAAGGGCACTGTCACAGCTTACCCGACAGCTACGGCAAGCCCGGCTGCGACGACTTCCGGTGGCAGTATTGTCAGCCCGACGCCAAAGCCGACCCGGACACCTTTGCCTGCGGTAACGGCAAAACCAAAAGCGGATATTTATCTGAAAAATATGCCTCAGGATATTATATTAACGGTAGGGGCAGCAGGTGAGTTTGATCTGGATTGGAAGGAATTTACCGGGTACGAGCTGCAAAATCTGACACAGCTTCGTTACCGGAGCGCAGACAGCAGTATATTGCAGATGACATCCGGTGGTCAGTACCGTGCGCTTAAGGCAGGACATACCACAGTGACTGTGTCCGGATGGGATGGCAGATATGATGAAACCATGTTGGAACGAACCTATACTGTTTATGTATATCCGGATATGTCCGGGGTATCCCTGTCCCAAAAATCCGTAGACATTTATGTTGTGAAAAACAGCTACAGTGCAGATCACAGTGTTTCCATTGACATTAAAGGAGGAGATACCGGTCTTTTTGATGAGGATGAAAATGAGGATCTGACCTACGAGGTTACCTCCTCCAACAAGAAAATGTATGTATCAGCCAGAGTGTACCGGGGAAAGCTGGTTCTGTACTGCAGTGACGCCGGAACGACTACGGTTACATTCCGCCTGTATGACAAAGAATTTCAGATTCAATTAAAGGTATCAGTGGTTGAAATATCGGACACGTCTGTTTTGCTGGTACGCCACAAAACAAAAAAACTGAAGGTCAAGGGTTACAGCGGGAAGATTCAGTGGAGATCAAGCCGTCCGAAAGTAGCATCTGTTTCCGGAAAGGGAAAAGTCCGGGGCAAAAAGGAAGGAAATACCATTATCAGTGCAAAGATCGGAGACATTCGTCTGGGCTGTGTAATATCAGTTACCACTGCAAAGAAAAAGAAGGTTATCGGGTGTGCCCGGAGAATTTCATCCACCGGTCAGTACAGTCAGCCGAAGCGCATGTTGAAGGGATATTATGACTGCAGCTCACTGGTATGGCGTTCGTATTCCAAATACGGTGTGAAATTTGGGGCGTCGTCCTATGCACCGACTGCGGCGGGAGAGGCGGAATATCTGGCAAGACGTCATAAGCTGCTGAAGGGCGGCTTCAGTCAGAAAAATGCTTCAAAGCTTAAGTTTAAGGCGGGGGATCTCATGTTTGAGACAGGTGCATCCAATGGACGGTACAAAGGGATATACCATGTGGAGATGATCATAGGATATGAATTTTATGGCTGGGATGAGAATAATAAACCGGTCGTTGCAGTAAAATGGGCGAATCGTCCGGATGGGCACTATGGATACGGAGTCGGAATCGTTGGGAAGATGTAAGGCGAAACAAATTATTTACAAAAGTATTTTAAGGTGAATTGCTTGAACTCATCTGTGGAAGGATTTATTATTGTATGGAAGGTATAATCGTATAGATATTTGTGGAGGCATAGTTAATTATATGAAGATAGCAATTTGTGATGATGATGTTATTTTATGTCATCAATTAGAAGATTGTATTCTCTGCTTTGGTAAAAATGAGGATGTGCCGGTTCAAACTTCTGTGTTTTTTGATGGTAAAAGTCTTTGGGAATATATGAAACAGGGAAACCATTTTGATCTGATCTTTCTGGATATCGAGATGGAGCAGATGAATGGTATCGCCACAGGGCGGGCGATTCGGGATACTCTTGGCGATGAGGAGTGCAAAATCGTTTTCATATCCAGCCGCAGAGATTATGCCATGGAGCTATTTGCAATACGCCCCATGGATTTTCTGGTAAAACCGGTTACGGAAGAAAAGCTCAAAGCAATTTGGGAATTATATAACCGGCTTTACCAAAAGGAACAAAATGTGTTTTATTATGAAGCAAAGGGAAGTAGGAATTATATTGCGTTTAGCCGTATCCTGTATTTTAGAGCATATAATAGAAAGATAGAGATACATACGATCAGCGGCGACGTGATCACGTTTTACGGAAAAATATCAGAGGTGAAAAAGCAGACAGATGCCGGGAGATTTATTCAGATCAGCCGATCAGAGCTTGTAAATTATAATGCTGTTGAGGAATACCGGGAGGATATGTTAATTCTCCGTGGAGGAGAAAGACTGCCTGTTGTGGCCTCCCGACGGAAAGCAGCAGGGGAGAAGATATTAGATTATATGGGAAAAATGATGTAAAATGTAGGCTCGGACTATTAATATTATTCTTTTGCAAATTTAGGCAACAATACGCAATATAAATAAAAAAACAAATTCACAACAATTAAGGCCCAATTCACAACATTGGGCCTTAATTGTTGTGAATTTGTTGCATAATGAATTTACGAAAAGAAGGGAAGTCAGGAAATAAAGGAGTTGAGGGAATTTTAAATTTATGAACATAAAAGAGGAATTAGTTAGTTTAATTAAATGCAATTGTGGTAGTTCAAAGGAAATTTGTATATCGGAAAATACAGATTTTATTCAAGATTTACAAATGGATTCTATAGCAATAATGCAGCTTATTGTAGATGCAGAAGAATATTTTAATATATCATTTGATGATGTCGATCTGCTGACAGAAAATTTTAGCCAATTTGGAAAATTTAGTCGGTTGATAGAAAAGATGATTTCTATAAAGGGGCAGTTGGATGTTAATTAGAAGTAAACCAAAAAAGAAAGCAATTTTGACGTTAAGTGATGTGGAAATAGGGGCTTGGCCGGAACAAAACTTTTTGTTTGGATTGCTGTTAAACCAGGAAACAGGATGGGATTGGATAATGAATCAATTTATTCAGTTGAGAGGAGCTCATTATATAAGTTATCAATATGATGCTGTTGATTTTAGTATTACATTTTATCCTTATGGGATACATCAGTTGGCTCCTAATTTATTTGATTTATGTCCATTTATCAACAAGTATATAATACCAAGATCGTTCATTGCGGAGCAGTATAAAAGTTTTCATGAATTTGTAAAGAATGCCTTAAACAATGGATATTACGTATCAACTTTTTTGGATCAATTTTTTCGGAAAGATTTTGGCGGAAATTATGGATTTCGTCATCCAAACTTTATTTATGGCTATGATGATGCAAATAAAGGGGTTTGTTTGGTTGATAATTTTGAACATGGAAAATATGAAAAAAAACAAATAGGATATGGACAGTTGAATAGGGCATTTATGTTAGTACCTACAGATATATGGGAGATGAGTGTATTTTTATATAAATTGGTTCCATATCAGCATTCTTTTTATACTCCATATGTAAAAGAACAGTTACAGGATTATTTGAATCCGAAAAGAGGGGTATGTTATTTAGATCGTACAGTTTGTCAAAATCTGCATTATCAGGGTAAGGATTATGAAAATGAAGTTTTTTTTGGCATAGAAATCTATCAACTTCTGTTTCGTTACTTGAATGCTATATGTGAAGGTGATGCGTCGTATCCGCAAGAGGATTGGCGAAGTTTTGTGATGCTTTGTGATCATAAAAAGGTAATGATAAGGAGGTATGAGTATATGACACAAGGTGGGTATATGAAAAATGACATATATTTGTTAGAACAGTTGGAAGACTTGGAAAAGAAGTGTAAAATTTCGTTGAATATGTTCCTGAAGTATACCTTGACAAATGATATTAGGATTATAAAACGACTAAAAAATAGGATGGAAGAAATTAGAGAACAAGATGCAGCCTGCATGGAATTGTTTATAAAATTGTTAATTTAGAAATTATAAAATATGTTTGTAATATGGAGATAAAGTAATATGAAAAGAAAGCAAGCAGAAAAAATGGCAAAATATGCATATCAAAAAGTTCCGTTATACTACAGAATAGCTGAAAGAGAAAAAATCAAAATAGAAGATATGGATTTTGAAAGTTTTCCCGTTGTTTCTAAAACTGATTTTATTGAAGTGGGAATGGGATGTTTATCATCAGAATATGTAAGTGGTTATGTTAATGGAACATTAAATATGACTAGAACTTCAGGTTCTACAGGAAAGTTTACAGAAGTATATTGGGATAAAAAAGAGGAAATACGTTCGTTATTTTCACTTTGGGGCTATCGAAAAAAATATTATGGAATAATGACGACGGATAAAATGTGTTATTTTTATCCATCAGGAATGGGAACAGAAGATTTTTTTGAAGAAAAAAATTTTTTAGGGATTTCTAAAAAATATATTTATAATGGAGGACTGAAATCAGTATATAAAAAAATATTGGAATATAATCCAATATGGATGATTTTACAACCAAGTATAGCTGAATTGCTATGTAACATAGCGGATGAAATTGGAAAAATTCCTTTAAAATTGGAATATATTGAATTTACAGGTGAATATTTAGCAGTAGGGCTTCGGAAAAGAGTAGAAAAAATTTTCAATTGTAAAACAGCAAATCAATATGGAACAAAAGAAGTAAATTCTATTGCGTATGAATGTCCAGAAGGAAGATTGCATTGCATGACGCAAAATGTATATTTAGAGGTATATAGCAATATACAAAACAGAGAAGAAAAAAATAATTATATGACATTACACCATAATGAAAATATTCTAGAATCACAAAAGGGAGAACTGTGCGTTACAAGTTTGCAAAACCGTGCAATGCCTTTGGTTAGGTTTCGATTAGGAGATCAAGGAAAAATATATCGAAATACAAAATGTCCTTGTGGAAACAAAAACGAGGTGTTGGAATTGATACAAGGACGATCCAATGATTGGATACAAATGAAAGATGGAAGAAAAATACATTCATATGCGGTGATACAAATTATTCATAAATTGAATTATGAAACAGATGGTGGTATTATGCAATATCAAATTATACAGGAAGATTATAAACAATTTGTTGTTATGTTAGTAATGGAAGAAGAATATGTTATGCAGGTCCGCTCTGTTATAAAGAGAAAATTTCGTGAACGCTTAGGAGAAGAAATAGAGGTGAGTGTAAGATTATTTAATGCATTATTGCCAGAGGAAAGAACAGGTAAACTCGCTTGTTTTATATCTAATGTAAAGGGAAGGGGTGTGGAAAATAGATAAATTATAATTTTTAATTTGCAAAACAGACATTTTGTATGTTGATTATTAGGTGATACAAAGGAGGATTAGAAATGATATTTAGTAAAAGAATGTTTATTTTAATTTTAGTAATTGTATTAATGCTTTCTGGAGTGGTTGAAGCAAAACAGTTGAATGATAGTTGGGTTCGACAAGAAAAATCTAATTGGTGTTGGGCGGCAAGTGCAGAAAATAGTGTTCTGTATGAACGAAATATTACGCGACACCAAAAAGATGCTGTGAAGTATATTAAAGGGGGAATATTAAATCCATATCCTAATGTAGGGGGAACTGCAAAAGACACTAAAGATGCTGCTCAGTATATAAGTAATTACACAGAAAATTATGGATATATAGAAGAAAAACAAACATATTCATTTTTAAAAAGTCAAATTGATAGACAAAATATAACAATTACAATGGCAGGATATTATAAGAATAATGAAAGGACACATGGTCATGCCACTATAATTGTTGGCTATAATGATGAAAATAGGTATATTACATATTTTGATCCTAGTGACGGGAAAAAATACACATGTAGTTATATCTCATATTGTGATGGATCATTTAATGGTAGAAAATTTGATATGACAATTTATAATTATGATAGAAATGTTTGTTAATAAAAAGGTATTGGAAAGGAAAAGAGATATGTCAATAAAAAAAATAATAATTATTATATGTTTATTTTGTATATTAGATCAGAAAAATGGTGCGGCAAAGGAAAAAATTAATTTAGATGATGTTAATAAAATTGAAAATAAAATCATGCAGGAAAATGAATCATCGGAAAGAAATAAAATTGAAAAAGAAATTAATAATCATAATAGAAATAATAGTGATACAAAACAAAGTAAAATGATATTATTTGAAAATGATAAAGAAAATAATGTTTACGATATTAAAAAGGCATATTGTGTAAAGCTATTAAAAGATTTTTGGTTAACCAGTTATTTTGAAGGAGAGAAATTAGATAATAATATATCACAAGATATTCAATGGAAAGTTCCATATCAGCGAAGTAATGGAGAAAATGGTCTTGCAACATTTGCGAAAGAGAACGAAAATTATGTTTGGCTCGGGGAATCTTTAGGTGAGCAACAGGAGCAGATTCCTCCATCAAATGAAATTATTGCACAAATTGTTGTAAAGGAAGGAATTAAGCCAGAAAATATTTTAAAAATTGAATTGTTGTATTCACAAATGTATAAACTAACATTGGTGAATATAAAAACAAAAGAGAAGGGGTATATTATTCCGTATGCGGAATTTCCTGAAAGTTTGCAATCTACAGATCAAAAATATCAGATAATAAATGGAGAAATATATGAGATTCAGGACTTTATGAAAGAAATGAACAAAATTTTTGACGAACAGTATTTACAACTGCATCCAGATCAATCATCGGGGTTACATTATCGACAGAATAATGTGAGATGGATAAGTTTAACAATTGAAATAATAATGATTATTTTTATT
The DNA here is from genome assembly GCA_934338765.1 of uncultured Lachnospiraceae bacterium. Classification (GTDB taxonomy): domain Bacteria; phylum Bacillota; class Clostridia; order Lachnospirales; family Lachnospiraceae; genus Jutongia. The sequence goes on from CAKRHL010000004.1 coordinate 21,598, forward strand.
GGAAGTTTTATATGTAGACGTTTAAGAGTACGAAAAGCGAGAAATTTGTAACATTTGTTACCTTGGAGAGAGAAATCAAATGAGTGGATCAGTGATTAACAAGACTGTGATACGCAGAGAGATTATACATATAAACAGAATATATTCAGAGACAGCCTCTCGGAAAAAGCTGATTTTGCTGGTCAGTGACAATTCTATGGAGGCTGTTTCGTTATACTGCTATCACATGAAAAAGCGAAATACCGTGTTTTTCGTAGGAAACACAAAGAAAGCTCCCGATATAGCGGCATTGATAGATCATTTTATGCCAGATGAGATATTTCTGGATCGGAAGAAAATGAGAGATGTGGAGTCAGAGCCTGCTTTGTACGAGGAAATAGAGGAAAATTATCAGACCGGTTCTCCGTATTACCAGTATGTGAGACTGCAAAGGAGACAGGAAATTAAGGATGTATTATATGATGATCTGGCATTGCTTATGGTGACCTCGGGCAGTGTTGGAAATGGAAAGATTGTGGCGTTATCTTATGATAATCTTCGAAGTAATGCGCAGGCGATTATTGAATCATTGGAAATTGATGAGAATGACAGGGCAGGAGTGATGCTTCCGGTGTCATATGTGTATGGGTTGTCAGTGGTAAATAGTCATTTACTGGCGGATGCAGAACTTTTGCTGCCGCAAGGTAATATGTTTCAGAGTGGATACTGGGATTTTTTGGAAGAATGCAGGGTGACCTCTTTTTGCGGGGTTCCATATACCTATGAGATTTTAGACTATTTAAGAATTTTATCCAGACCCTGGAAGGAATTAAGGCTTCTGACGCAGGCGGGAGGAGCTATGAGTCGCGAAATGAAACAGAAGCTGCTGGAGTGGATTTGTGACAGGAGGCAGAGAGGGATCACGACACATTTGGCAATTATGTATGGTCAGACGGAGGCAACAGCAAGAATGAGCGCATTCTTTTTAGATCAGCATCCGGATAAGATGGATAGTGTAGGAAGGGAAATTTCCGGTGGAGCTTTTCAGATAAAAAATAAAGATCATGCAGGAGAAGGAGACATTTATTATCGCGGTGCGAATGTGTATCTGGGGTATGTGAAAGAAAGGTCAGATTTGACGGAGAATGCGGATGTATGGAGACAGAATACCGATCTTTTAGATACCGGGGATGTGGGAAAACTTGACGAAGAAGGATATCTTTATATTACCGGTAGAAAAAAGAGGTTTATAAAATGCAATGGAATACGGATAAGTCTGGATGAACTGGAGAGAAGTATAGAAATTAAATGGGCAGTTCCGGTGGTATGTGTTTCAAGGGTTTCAGACGAACAGATTTTGCTGTTTATTCGGATTCAGGATTTTAGAAATATTGATATAATGGAATTGACAGATTATCTGCGGCAGCTTGGGATTCGAAAGGAACAGTGTCGGATTCGGAAGATTCCGGCATTTCATTATTGCGATAATGGAAAGCTTGATTATGCCAGTTTTAAATAAGAGGAGACGTGCATGGAATTTGAAAATAATGGGTTAAAAAACAGCATTGCCGGAACCCTGCGGCTTGTGGGAATATTGATGTCAGGGGCGTGGAACGATAAATATAAGCAGACGAAGTTTGTGGAAAATGCGGCACAGGAAGATTTTTATCAGAGGCTGTTGCAAAGGATTGACCGGGGGGAAATCAATGAGGCAGAAAATGAACTGCTTGCGTATATGGAAGGGGAAAGAAGTGTCAAAAATGCGGCATTAAAGGATATAAGAACAGTGGATAATACGATGTTAGATATGGGCCTTAGTGTGTATGGGTATATGAATGAAAAAGATGATATTTTTTTGGAACAGAATAATTACTGCCGACAAGAAATTGAAGAGGGGATACGGGAACTGCTGATGAGGTTCGGTGTCAGTATTCTTGCAGATAGTTTGTGTTTTAGGCATCCTCAGGATAAGTTGTAGTTAATTTTACATGCGATATTTTGAAAACAAAAATAGCTATAACTGATGTTTACGAAAGTGACAGGAAGGCAGGATATGTGAATGAAAAAATTATCAGGAAAAGAACGGTTTACTTTGACCATGCGGATTTTGGCAGGGATGATCTTGTTATGGATTATTATGAAAAGCGGCATTGCTGGGAGCATTATATATTGGAACGGTTTGGAAAGTGTATATTTATTTGAAAAATGCGTATGAGGATATTATATTAACCGTGGGGGCAGCTAGTGAATTGGAGATGATCATAGGATATGAATTTTATGGTTGGGATGAAAGAAATAAACCGATCGTTGCAGTGAAATGGGCAAATCGCCCGGATGGGCACTATGGATATGGAGTTGGAATTGTAGGGAAAATGTAGAAAATATGACAAATTGCTTGACCATACCTATAGAAAGATTTATTATTGTATAGAATGTATAATTGTACAGATATTTGTGGATGTATGGTTAATTATATGAGGATAGCAATTTGTGATGATGATGTTATTTTATGTCACCAATTAGAAGGTATTATTCTAGGTTTTGGGAAAAATATGGATTTTCTGGTAAAACCGGTTACGGAAGAGAAGCTCAAAGCGGTTTGGGAATTATATAGCCGGCTTTACCAAAAGAAACAAAATGTGTTTTATTATGAAGCAAAGGGAAGTAAGAATTATATTGCGTTTAACCGTGTTCGGTATTTTAAGGCAGATAACAGAAAGATAGAAATACATACGATCAGTGGCGATGTGATCACATTTTATGGAAAAATGGCAGAGGTGAAAAAACAGACAGATGCCGGGAGATTTATTCAGATCAGCCGATCAGAGCTTGTAAATTATAATGTTGTTGAGGAATACCGGGAGGATATGTCAATTCTCCGTGGAGGAGAAGGGCTTCCGATCGTAGCCTCCCGCCGGAAAGAAGCAGGGGAGAAGATATTAGATTATATGGGAGAGATGATGTAATGTACACCGCATTATTTTTATTATCAGAGCTAATTTATAGTTACTCATTATATAAGATGCTGAGGGCGTTATCCGGAAAATGTCGTATTGGAAAGACAGGTGAGATTGTCTGCTATCTGATATACGGTCTTTTGACAGGCAGTGTTTATCTTTTGTGGAATATTCCGATGTTGACCATTCTTTCAAATTTAGTATTTTTGTATTTGCTATCTATGCTGTATGAAGGCAAAATGTCGGGGCGGATTTTTTATGTTATATTAATTCTGGTATTACTTGCGGGTGCAGAGACAATCGCAATGCAGCTCATGCGGGAACTGCCTACGGAGGTTATTTCGGAAAATATAGAATATGGCAATATATTTACGGTATATCTGGGACGCTTGGTACAGCTTGTAATATTTGAAATGGTGGTAAAAATTATTGGACGAAAGCGGCATAAATTCACAGCGTATCAGTTGGGGAGTTTTCTTGTGATCTCAGTGGGAAGCATTTATTTGGAGATAACCTTATATCTGGAAATGATCCGTGAAAATCCGGTGTTTGTAACGGCTACCTGTATTATTATTCTTCTTGTGGATGTGTGCATTATATGGGGTTATGATATGTTGTCTCAGGAATATCAGAAAGCCAAGAAAAGCGAAATGCTGGCTCTGAAAAATGAGGCGTATCAAAAGGAAATAGATATCATGAAAAATCAGGAGTTGTCTATACGCCGGATGCGGCACGATATAAAAAATCACTGTATTGCGTTAGGCGAGTTGGCGAAGCAAAAAGATAACGACAAAATTCTGCAGTATTTGCAGGAAATGCTGCAGGAAATGGAGACAAAACAGGTTTGGCTTCAGACCGGAAATATTGTGATTGATGGTTTTGTCAATTATAAATTTACTCAGGCAGAAAACCATGGCATACATTGTCAGGCAGAAGCAAAAATTCCAAGAGATCTTCCTTTGGATGAATTTGCGTGTGCCGGTATTTTAGGAAATCTGCTGGATAATGCTATAGAGGCTGCGGCACAGGCACAGGAACCAGAGATCCGTTTGCTATTGGGATATGATAAAAAAGTACTGAAACTGCAGATTAATAATACATATCAAGGCGAAATAAAAAAACAGAAAGGGGAGTTTGTTACTCAAAAGGGGGACAAGAAACGACATGGATATGGACTTAATAGTGTAAAAAGATCTGTGGAACGATGTCATGGGCAGATAAAAACAGAATATATGGAAGGAAGATTCTCTGTTTTTGTGATGTTGCCTATAATGGAAAATAGGGAAAAATAATACAATATACATCAATAAAATAAATTCACAACAATAAAAGCCCAATTCACAACATTGGGCTTTTATTGTTGTGAATTTGTTACATAATGAACTCGGTAACCATTTGACAGGGACTATTAGTAAAAGAAAGAGGTAGATTATGTTTATCTTACACTTAAAAAAGCTGATGAGAAATCCTGTTATATGTAATGCGATATTGCTGACAATAGGAGGATATTTATGGTATTTATTTTTCGGTTTTGAGGATTATTTTGGTACATACCTGGGCAGCGCATTATCAAAGATGATCGTGATAACTCCGATTATGTTTTTTGTGTTTTTATTTCTGTCGTATGAAGTGTTTTTTACATTCAGGAAAGATAACTTTAATGAAGCGTTAAGTGCGGGAAAAATATCTTTTCGATATCAGAAATATGATTTTTTATTTCTTTTTCTTTTAAATGCCATCTGCTTGATTGCAATGATCTGTTTCCAAATTGGTTATTATCAAAGGACCGGATACAGCACCAAAGCACTTAGTATATATACTGTTCGGATTTGTATGATGTATTATGGACTTACACTTCTTTTTGCAATATTTGCGGGTTGGGTATTATCCGGAATAAAGAAGCGTCTTGTTGGTCTGTCACTACTTTTGTTAACATTTTATATATTTGATGATTCATTCTTTTCACTTTTATTGGGAATAGCCGGAACGAATAAGACGTTGTGGAAAATCAGTACATTGTTTTCTATATTCACATGGCAGCGAGAGATGGTCTCTGATGATATATATTATTTAATGTCAGCGGAGAATGTTCATCTGTATTGCATTCTGTTCTGGATAGGAATGACGATGGTTGTGGCCGCATTGATGCAGAGAAAAAAGATCAGCATTGTTTTTGGTGGCTTCAGTATACTGATGTTGATCGGATTTTTCCTTGACAACGGTGCGGTATATGCTCCAAGTGTAAGTAGTTATTTTGATAAATATTACGAAAGTCAGAAATATTATGAATATGAAGATACAACACGGCCGGGCAAGACATGGGAAAAAGCGGACTTTAAGATAACAGGGTATGATCTTACGATGCACATTAATGATAACTTGACATGTAATGCATCAATGCAATTGGATCACAAAAATCTCGATAATTATGATTTTACTCTGTATCATGCCTATCATGTTAAATCGGTTACGGATGACAGTGGAAACAATCTGGATTATATAAGAAACGGAGATTATATTACAATTAAAAATTCAGGAAACATTAATGGAATCACTATTTGTTATGAAGGAGCAAGCCAGATATTTTATTCTACATCCCAGGCCGTTATGTTGCCGGCAAATTTTGAATATTATCCGGTGGCCGGGCATCAGAAAGTATATTTGCTGAATGTGAATAACAACTGTTTTACATACGAACTTCCTAAAGATGATATTCCTTACAAGGTGACACTTTATACAAAAGGAAGTTATCCTGTTTATACGAACTTTCCGGAGTCAGGAACGGCAAAAAAGAAGGGACTGTATTGGTGTAGGACATTTTCCGGTAAAAGTAATGGCTTAACGATTCTTGCAAGTTATTTTGCAACGGAAAAGGAGGTTGGTGGCGTCAGAGTGATTTATTCCCTGATTGATAATAAAGATTCCCACAATGCGCCAATTGATACAGAACATGAAAAGGAATTTCAAAAGACATTCCAAAAGATGGGATCTAAGGGAATATCTGTCCAAGGAAAAACTTTTTTTGCTTTTCCGGAATTTATGGGTATTGACGAAAATCATTGTTTTGCGGATGATCATTTTGGAGGACAAATTTGGTCCATAAAAAAACAGGCAGTAAATTTCTATAAAAAGGGTGTTGTATATCAGGAATCTGATGAAGAAGGCAGAAAAATGCTGGAGGAGTCAAAACGTATGTTGGAAGAAGGGGGAGAATGAAATGAATAATGGTATAGATAATGGCATTAAGGTTTGCCATTTGTCAAAATCTTTTCGCAGAAAAAAGGTTCTTGATGATGTGAATTTTACATTGGAGACGGGAATATGTGGTATTTTAGGTCCTAATGGCGCAGGGAAGACGACGCTTATGCGTTGTATCACAGGACTTTATCCCTTTGATGGGGAAATAGAGATGGCAGGGAAAAAACTCTGCAAAAAAACACAGATGGGAATTGGCTATCTGCCACAGAAATTCGGTCTTTATCCGGAATTAACGGTGTATGAAATGATGAAGTATTTTTGCAAGCTGAAGAAGATTCCGGAAAAACAGACACGTGACATGATAGACAGAAGTCTTAAAATGGTCAATTTGGATGGAGAAGAGAAAAAACAGGTAAAAAAGCTGTCAGGAGGAATGGTGCGTAGACTTGGAATTGCACAGGCTTTTCTAGGGGAGGCGAGTATTGTTCTGCTGGATGAGCCGACGGCGGGACTGGATCCGGAGGAAAGAATGCGTTTCAAAAATATTATTACCAACATGGGAAGGGATAAGCTTGTTATTGTTTCCACGCACATTGTAGAAGATGTGGAAGCTTGCTGTGATCATATAATGGTGTTGGAAAAAGGGCATAATAAATTTTTGGGCAGAAATGATGATCTGATAAGCCGTGCAGAAGGAAAGATCATGGAACTCCGGGAGGATGAGCTTGCTGAAAAAGACATTTTATTTACAGAAAAAACATTTATCAGGGATGGAAAGAAAATGTATCGGGTGATTACAAAACAAAAAACAGAACACGCCGTTCCGGCGACAGTGGAGGATGGTTATTTATGTGTGCTGAAGGAAGATTATTAAACAGACTGAGAATGATATGGATACAGTGGAGAGGGATGAAGAAGATAAAATATATTCCGTTTTTGGTGAATTATATTTTGTTTCCCATATCAATTTTGGCATTAAAAAGACTTCCGGACAATTCTTATCCGGAAATGTATGTGGAGCAGCTGGCGTTTTTGTTTATTCCGGCACTTAGTACCTGGTGGCCGGCATGTATACTGCAAGAGTATATTGAGGGGGATGGTGCGGAAACGCTTAGATTGTATGAGCAATCAAAGCTTGCAGATGTGTGCGCTTATCTTGTTTTATATTACATATGTATTATGCCGCTTATATTATGTTTTATGAACATGTATCCAAGGATTATGCCGGAAGTATATTTGCGTTTGTTTGCACAATGTATATTTAGCGTAGGTGCCGTTTATATGTTTTCATTTATGTTTCAGTCTATCACAGCGGCATTTATACCGGTACTGGCATATGATCTGTTTGCAGAAAATAGGATATTTACGCTGTTGAGCCGTTTGCAAATTGAAAATGTTGTAACAACAGGGTCTTATGTGTTTTGCGGAATTGTGTTTTTTTTAATTGGTGTGACTTATCACAGATATATCAGGAACTAAGATGCACACAGCATTCGGAAGAAAAAGAACGGTTTGTAAAAAATCGTTTGATTGATTTTGAAATTTGCTTATCATTTTGAGTTGCTTGTGTTATACTTTTATTCATAGCATGAGCCAGCGGAAGTTTGAGTTAGTAAAAGAAAAAAGGAGGGGGGATTCGAATGAAAAAGTTTTTATTTTCTATTATCACAATTTTTGCTTGTGTGGTGGGGATGGGAACCTTCGCCAAGGCATATACGGTGACGGTACAGAAGGACGGAATATATGGGGAGAAGATTCCGGATACGGTCATTGATAATGCACCGGCATTGTTTCAAAAAAGTGTGAAGAAAGCGTTGAAATACGACCAAAAGTATAAGGACGCGGATGCGGTGACCAGAGCAAACAAAATACCGTCTCCATACGATAAATTTCTGGATATTGCCAAAAAGATCAAGGATTCCGATGAAATCGTGCTCCGGAATCCATTTTATATCTATACGGTATGGGATCAGGCGGATAGAGGAGGCGGACCTGCCGAATATTATTTCCTGGCACAGCAGAATGGGGAAAAGCTGTGTTATTTCAGTCTTGAAATTGACGAGACCGATCATAAAATCCGTTTTGAATATGATAAACTCATGGATCAGTATTTTAAATATGATGAAAAGACCATGAAGGATGCGATATTTTACGAGATTGATTTCATAACCTATGCCGAGACACCGGACAAGGTCTATGAGGTGAGAGATCAAAAGGACCGCGGAAATATGATGGCAGGAAGCGATGGATCGAATCTGGAAAAGACCGTGAAGAAATTTAAACAAAAGGATTATCGTGAAAAAAAGGATGAGATATTGTCTTATCTTGCAAAGGCTAAGAAGGATGGAGTATCCCGTAAAACAGAGAAAAATTTGAAACTCGAATTGAAGGATGATTATGTTGAGTCAGAGGATGACAGCAAAGATGCCGGTATCACCAAGATGATCTATCCGGTGATCGCCGCAGCCTGTATCCTTGTGATTGCGGTTGTAATCTTCCTTGTACGGAAACGAAAGAAAAACAGTCTCAGCTAATTTGCAGTCTTTGATGCAGCTTCATAAAGAATGCGGGAAGGTAAATTAGATGGGAGGTCTGCTTATGAAATACATATTAAAAAATATCAGGTCCTTTGCAAAGGATTATACGAAGATATTTGTGCTGCTGATCGTTACGATCATGGCATCGACGCTGATCATTCATCTGTCCTACGGAATGTTCCGGGAATATAAAGAGCGGAAAGAGCTGAGCCGCAGTGCCACCAATGAGATCGTGTTCCGGTTGAAGGGATCATATGTTTCCGGTGTACAGGACAGTGCTGACGGGATGGGAAAATTGACGGTTATGGGGGATCTGAATGATCAAAAGTATGAAAAACGGGAAGATGTTCCGGATCTGACGGCAGCAGATATCAAGAAGTTTGCCAAAGAAGTGGATCAGGAGGTGGCAGGAAAGCTTCTGAATATCCACACCGGGATCCTGGAGGGAGAGTACCGGTTTGACACAGACTTTCTGATCGATCACGGACGGATCGTCAACAGCGGTGATTATGGCCCGGATTCTTTTTATAATTATGTGTTCGGATCGATGACCGTGAATATTTTCCAGTACGGCAGATATTTTTCAGACCGGGAGTATGCCGAGGGAGACAAGGTGTGCATCATGTATGGTGTTCAAAAGGAGCCTGAGGGGGACTATCTCAAGAAAAATATGACAGAATCCGGAACCGTGATGATCGGCGGAGATGAATATGAGATCATTGGTCTGCAGAATGGAATCGGGACAGGATTTCTGCCGATTACAGCGGTAGGAGAAGATGCGGTTCTTCTGGATGAGATCGATATGCGGTTTAAGGACAATATTTCCCTGCGGGAGATCAATCTGCTGATCAAGGCGGCAGAAAAATGTTTTGGAGACAGGGTGGAATGTAATTATGATCTGCAGGAAACAGAGGACAATGATTATATGTATAATACAGTTCTGCTACTGATATTGGTAGTTTCTATGGTGGCGGCATTTAACTTCTGTGCGTTATATCATTACATTGTGACCACCAGACAGCGGACGCTGAAGATTTTCCGGATATGCGGTCTGAGCCATAGTAAGAGTGTCCGGCTGTATCTGGGAGAATGTTCGGTCCTGTCGGCAGGAACTTATCTGGTGACACTGCTTTTGTTTCGTTATCTTCTGATGCCGTTTCTGGCTGGCAGGTGGAATGTATTTGATTTCCATTTTCCGGTCCGGGTATATGGAATGTTATTTCTAATCTTTTTTGTGTCCTCCTTTGTGCTTCAGTTCGTGATGATCCACTGGACATTGAAAAAGAAAATGATCCGCTAGTACAACGAAAATGAAAGCAATGATTCATGATCTGTTGTACCGAAAGGAGGAAAATGTATGACATGGAAGTATGCGGTACGTGAGTGCAGAATGCACATTGTAATGTCGGTTCTGTGCCTGATACAGGCGGTGTTTTTATTTGCCATTGTGACAGGACTTTTGTCTATCTTTATGATGCGTTACGAGAAATATCAGCCGGTGCAGAAGCTTGTAGAGCAGAAAGGATTTATTTGTAATTTATCAGGCAGTCATTATATAGAGGGAGAACACGAAGGAAAAATGGTGGAAACCTCTCAGGCATATAAGGCAATGCTGAAGGATGCAGAGGTTTGCGGACAGTATGATGTGAAGGCTTTTGTCGAAGAGACACAGGAGGTTGCGGACGCAAGGAAAGAAGGCTCTTTCCGTAACAATGTCCGGGCTTATGATGACGGCTGGATCAGCGGATATACTCCGAAGCTGCAGTCGGGAAGCTGGCTTAAGACAGGGAATCAGGAAGAAAAGTATCTGGAGGCAGTGGTGCTGCAGAACCAGGAAAGGTATAAAACAGGGGATGTGGTATATGTGGATACCAACTCGGAAACGGAGCTTAAGACAAAGATCCCGGTAAAGATTATCGGTGTGATCGACCGAAATGCAGATATTATTTTTGAGTCCAATCAAGAGGGGTCCGCAGACTATCATATTCTTTTCAGCAATATGGTTAAGCAGTCGGAGGATGTGGAAAAGCTGGATTATATTACAGGGGAAAGTATCTTTCCGCCAATAACCTTTTTTGTTTCCAAAAAGAATCTGGACCGGGTGCAGGAGCAGTATGTGGATCAGGAAGCAGAAGAAAATTTATCGGAAAACAACAATGATGTATTAAATACAGACAAGGAAATCTTTTTTACAAGCTTGTCAGGTCTGGCACTGATCACCATGGATAAAAAATGCTCAGATAAGCTGTACGCATACAATAAGAACCGGGTGGCTCAGATCTCTGACTTTCGGTTCCTGCATGATCTTGATTACATCAAAAAGAATACCTGGCAGAATATTATGGAAGATATTTCCGATCTGATCCCCGCCGGTGTGGGAATGATCCTTTTTACGATTATTTCCTTTGTGACACTTTCCACCCTGATGTATCAGAAAAACATGAAGAAATATTCTATTTATTATGTGCAGGGGCTGACCTGGAAGCAGATCTTCCGGATCCATATCCTGTATATATCGCTGATCATTCTGACAGCACTGGTGCTTGGCATTCTGCTGATCCTTGTGGCAGGGCACTTCGGCATCTGGAGCGGACTGGCAGTGCAGCTTGGCGGCGTGCAGATTGCAGGCTGTCTGATCATTACGGTTCTGCTTCTGGTATCTTCTGCGTTAATGTGTCTTTCCTTGGTAAAGGGAAGATCGGCAAAGGAGATTTTGCAGGAGTAGTTTGAAGGTTTCATATGACGGTTTTGAACCATGAGCCAAAGCTTGAAAGGGGGAGAAATATGATCTGTTTGAAAAATATCGTAAAAACATACAATAAGGGAAAAAGCAATGCCTATGAGGCACTTCATGGGATCTCCATGGAGATCAAGGACGGGGAGATGACAGCGGTGATCGGAACTTCCGGAGCCGGAAAGTCTACGCTGCTTCACATTCTTGCCTGCATTGACGGGTATGATTCCGGAGAATATACCATTGACGGAGAAGAGGTTGGCAAGATCTCCGAAAAGCAGATGGCGCAGGTGCGCAATGAAAAGATCGGTATGGTAATGCAGGACTTTGCACTGGTGGATGGGTTTACGGCACTGGACAATGTGTTGATCCCGTTGGACTTTGCAGACAGGAAACAGCGGATCCGAAAGAAGGAGCGTCGGGAAAAGGCTTTAAAGATGCTTGATATGGTAGGGATGAAGGAATTTGCCGGAAAACCGGTCAATAACCTGTCGGGTGGACAGAAGCAGCGTGTGGCGATCGCCCGTGCCATTGCAAATGATCCGTCTATCATACTGGCAGATGAGCCGACGGGAGCGTTGGATTCTGCCACGACGGAGGAGATCATGAAGGTATTCCGTGATCTTAATGAGCAGGGAAGAACGATCGTTATCGTGACGCATGATCCTGCTGTGGCAGAGCAGTGCGGCAGAGTGATCCGGATCGAGGATGGACGGATCGTGGAGTAAAAAGGAGGCTGCCGCTTCACGATTTTTTAATCGTTAAAGTGACAGCCTGGTGTTTTTTATAGGTCAATCGAATGCTCATTTAGCAAAAATTCATATAGTCCCAAGTGAAGGATTCCGTCTTCGTCCGTCCAAGGTTTCATGGACGTTTTTGAAACAATAATCTTCTTAAAGAAATCGTTTGTATTCTTTAAAGGCCTGAGTTCCGTATTCATTTTCTCTTCATTTGAAAGATTAAGTGCGGACTGAATATAATACTTTTTTGAACCGGCGTTCACAACGAAATCTATTTCAACCTGTGCTCTTGATTTTTTTCCGTTTTTTGTATTGGTTAATTCTATAACACCTACATCAACAAAATACCCACGGCATAACAGCTCATTATACATAATGTTTTCCATTATGTGTGTTTCTTCCTGTTGACGGAAATTTAATTTGGCGTTCCGCAATCCGATATCGGTACAATAATATTTGGATGGATATTCAAAATATTTTTTGCCCTT